>JBEEHO010000118.1:0-19338 GCA_041167425.1 Verrucomicrobiota bacterium
GCGCCGATGAGTTGCCCATTGCGATAAAGCGGAAAGCCGCCGGGGAAAATCGTGATGCCGTTTGGAAAGCGCGGGTCCATCCCGGAAGAATCGAGAACGAAGTTCGGAAGCGCGGCGCGATTAAAGCCGGAGAACTGCTCCTGCAATCCAAAGTATGGACCCGGATCCTGCACATCGAGGCCGGGCGGATATTTGGTTTGCGCAAGAAATCCGACGGTGCGGGTGGACAGCGCCAGCGCATTATTCGAGAAGCCAACCGCGGTGCGTCCCTTCTGCACGGCAACATCCCAGCTGAAGAGTGTCGCTTCGCCGGTGCGAAATGCGCCCAGCACCGTCGGAGCAACGAGTGGATTGTTCGGGAAATTTTCGACGGTGATGAAAACCTGCATGGGCACGCCGATGGGCAATCGAATGCCGGCCCGCGTCGTCCGCGCGCGATCCGCGGCAAAGTTAATAATGCTCGCGACTTCTGTCGCGGTCAGTCGCGGTTGACCATTAATCGTACCCGGAATGGGATCGCCCATGATCGGCTGACGAATTTCCCCCTGAACTCCGCCGAAAGTCGCGATCGGATAAGCGAAAGGTGTTGGCGTGCCCTGCACCGCGAACCCAACGGCGGGGACACCCTGAAAGGTGATTCCGGCCAAGGCCGGGGCCGGGGACAAAACATACTGAAGCGCGATGCCGTTGATGTAAACATTATCGGCCTGGATCGAGCGCGCCGGGCGGAATCCGGTTTGCCCCGCGAGCGCGATGTCCTCGTCCTTGTCGTATCCCGGAATAAACGTGAACGGATTTTGCGAGCGGAACACGACCGGCCCGGGGACGCCATCGCCGGTGACACCGATGCCACCTACGAGTTTGCCGTCTTTGTAAAGTGGCACACCGCCCGGCGAGCCGTCCAGCGAAGTGCCGAAAACCGGGACGATGGTCAGGCCAGGGGTAGGGCTGAAAGTGATCACGCTGCCGGGCGCACGAAATTTATTGATGTCGGAAAAAAACAAATTCGAAAGGCCGACCCCGACGAGAGGTCCAGGCGAGGTATTGCGGACGCCGGGCGGGAAGTGTTGTTGAATAATGAAGCCGGCGGTGCGGGAGGTGAACGCGTTTTGGTTGCTGCTGAGATAGGACGCGGTCCCGGCTTTTGAGACGCAGCTGGAGATTTCCAAGGCGGTGGGCGGCGCACCGCTGACACTCCAAACGCCGAGCACGTCGCCTTCGCGATCCGTCACGGCGATGACGCTGTTCGGCGAAATCTGAACGGCACGCGTGACCGCCTGGTTGATGATCAGCTGCACATCAGGCGCGGTGAGCTGGGCCTCGGCCAGAGCAGGCCAAAGCACCAGGCCGGCGGCGATGGACAGCAACAGGGCACGAACTTTCACGGGAGAGCTTTGATACTAAAACAGGGTGCCTTCGGCTACGAAAATCCCTGAGCGAGGGAGTTCGTAAAGCTATCTCCTGCTCTGGATCCCTCTGTTTTTGGGGGAGATCAGGAGCAGGATCAAGATCAAGAGCAGGAGTAAAAAAAAGAACGCCGACTTAGCGACAGCACGGCTGTCCGAAACACCGCTTTTCCCGCCACGGCCTTATGCTTGCCAAGGGGAAACGGTTTCCGGCATGCTTTGCACCCCTTATGCCCTCGTCCCGGCCACAAGTTCACGCGCACATCCGGCGGATGCTTTTTGCATTCACCGGAGTGGCCTTGGCGACGAGCGGCATCCCCGCGATTGGCAGCGACGACAACCCTTCGATCCACGATGAGGGCGCGCGCGTGGAGATTAACGGCGGGCGGAACAAACCGGACCGGATCGAGATCACCAGTGACAGCAAGGATGCTCGCGTCGAGATCAACGGCACTCGAACCAGATCCGGCGTGGTCGAAGTCAGCGACAGCAAAGATGCGCTGGTTGAGATCAATGGCGGTCGCAACAATTCAGTCCACGTGGAGATCAACGGTCGTCGCGCTGACTGGCGTTTCCGGCCGGGGCGACGCTACCTCTTCGCCCAGGAGCAGGCGCTGGAAGAACCACCCTTGCCGCCATCCCAATTCAATCCCGATCCAGGCGGCAGCGGCAACCTGGCCGAGCCGGTACCGCCCCCGGATTTGTTTCCGCCGATTCTGCCGCAGCCGCCGGAGTACGGGGACGAGCCAGTCCCGCGCTCGCTGGGATTGCCGCGCCGCGGAGTGCGCGAGATGGTGCCGCAACGGCGAAAGCTCGATTACGAAACGTACCCCAACTCGGAAAATGGCGTCGGTCTTCTCCCGGGCTCCGAGCCGGTACCGAATCGGTGGTTCATCGGATTCGGCCGCTGGCAACGCTACGCTGATCCATCCGCGGAGACGCCGTATCAATCAGGCGCCCTACGCCTTTGGCATCCTTATTTGCAAAGCTCGCTGAAGGGCGACGCGCCCATCATCGGCCAGGACATCTTCCTCAACCTTACCCTGAATGATTTCTTTCAATTCGAAGCGCGCCGGCTGCCGGTCCCGAGCGGGGTGAGCACGGCGCGGCCGAACAGCTCGGAGTTTTTCGGGAGGAGCGAGCAGCTCTTTTTCTCGAACGATTTTTCGATCGGCATCGATCTGTTCAAGGGCGAGACCGCATTCAAGCCGGTGGTGTGGGCGCTGCGGCTTCTGTTCGTCGCGAACGAAAATTACATCACGGTCAAAGAAAATAATGCTCTCGACCCAGATCCGCGCGGGCCAGGGTTCACCGCGCCTGCCCCTGTCCCGACTTTTCCGAATCCGGGCGATCCCACTTCGGGACTCGGCCCGGGGCTGACTCCGCTGCCGGGCGATCTGGCGCACACGCGATACACGACGCGCCAAAAAGATTGGTACGCGCTCCAGGAAGGGTTCTTTGAACTTCACCTGCGCGATCTGACGAACAATTACGATTTCATTTCCTCGCGCTTCGGCGTCCAGCCGTTCGTGAGCGATTTTCGCGGGTTCATTTTCAACGACTCGAATCTCGGCATCCGGTTTTTTGGGAACTACGACAACAACCTCTGGCAATACAACGTGATCGCGTTCGACATGCGCGAGAAGGATACCTATTCCGATTTGAATGAATTCGACGCGCGCGATCAGCGCGTCTTTATCGCGAATGTTTTCCGCCAGGATTTTTTCGCGAAGGGTTACACGGCCCAATTAAGTTTCCACGCCAACTTCGATGAGGCGACGCGGCATTTCGATAAAAACGATTTCATCACGCGCCCCGCGCCGATCGGAGCCGTGCGCAACCATTACGTGCAGGCCTATTACCTCGGCTGGACCGGAGATGGTCACATCGGCTGGCTGAATCTCACCCACGCTTTCTACCAGGCGTTCGGCGAAGATGGGTTCAACGGCATTGCGCAGCGGCGCGTCCAGATCAACGCGCAGATGGCGGCCCTCGAACTTTCCCTCGATAAAGATTGGCTGCGTTTCAAGCTCTCCGCGTTTTACGCCAGCGGCGATTCGAATCCGAGGGATTCAACGGCGACCGGCTTCGATACGATTTTCGATCGCCCGTTTTTCGTCGGCGGGCCGTTCAGTTTTTATGTGCACCAGGGTTTCAACCTCGGCGGCACGTCGGTGAACTTTAAGCAGCGCGACAGCCTGGTGATCGACTTGCGCACGAGCAAAAGCGAGGGCCAGTCGAACTTCGTGAATCCGGGCGCGATCATTGTCGGCTACGGGACGGACGCGGATATCACGCCGAAATTGAAGGCGTTCGTGAACGTGAATTACATCTGGATGGCCGAGACGGAATCGATTCGACAGGTGCTTTTCACAAATCACACCAGCAACGACATTGGGCTGGATTGCAGCCTCGGATTTCAATGGCGGCCGCTGCTGACGAATAACATCATCGTCTCAGCGGGGGCGGGATTCCTGGTGCCGGGACAGGGTTACAAGGATATTTATCGGGCGAATACAAACCCGGTTTTTGGCTATGGAGGACCGCCGGCGGGGAAGGTGGACGATTTTCTCTACAGCGGAATTTTTACGATTACGCTGACGTACTGATGAAGCTCCAAGCAGAAAGCCGAAAGCTCCAACCTCCAAGCTCCAAGCTCCAGAGAAGCTCCAAATCTCAAGCTCGCAAAGTACGGATAGCTACGTTCTCCGTTTATTTGGCGCTTGGTGTTTGGTGCTTCTTTGGTGCTTGGAGCTTGGTGCTTGGAGCTTCCGAAGGCGTTACGAACGATGGTCTGGGTCCACCTACTTCTCTGCCGCCGAACTACTCTGTGACAACGCCTTCGGCCCGTCCCCGCCAAAATTGGATCGACCAATCGCAGGCCTCGGCCGATGCAAAAAGCTCCGGTTGCAACCAGTGCCACAACGGCATCGAGCCGATGCATCAGGCCTCGCACGTCGTCCTCGGTTGCACCGATTGCCACGGCGGCAATGCGGCGCGCGGCCTGACGAAAGAGCAGGCGCACATCCTCCCGCGCAACAAAGAATTTTGGAAAACATCCGCCAATCCGCCGAACTCCAATGTCTGGCTCAATCACGAGTCGCCCGAGTTCATCCGCTTTATGAACCCCGGCGATCTGCGCGTGGCGAAACAGGCGTGCGGCCTCTGCCACGACGAAATCATCCGCAACGTCGATCACAGCATGATGAACAGCGGGCCGATGCTCTGGGGCGCGGCGCTCTATAACAACAGCGGCTTTTACCTGAAGAACTACCGCTTCGGCCAGGCCTACGGCGCTGATGGCGCGCCGCTCCGCCTGCTCAATTACACACCGGTCACGCCTAACGACACCCGGCTTCACGGCATCCTTCCATTCCTCGATCCGCTTCCGCGTTTCAATCTGAGCAATCCCGGCAACATCCTGCGCATTTTTGAGAAGGGCGGCGATAAACAGCTGACGCTCGGGATTCCCACCACGGAGGAACCAAACGGAAAACCGCTGCGGCGCTTGTCCGAGCGCGGCCTCGGGACGCTGAACCGGACCGACCCGGTTTTCCTTGGTTTGCAAAAAACGCGTTTGCACGATCCGCTGCTCGGGTTTCTCGGCTCGAACGATCACGCGGGCGATTATCGCTCGAGCGGTTGTTCAGCCTGCCATGTCATCTACGCGAACGATCGTTCACCGACCAATTCCGGATGGTGGAGCAAGTACGGACACCAGGGTCTGAGTTTCACCGCCGACAAAACCATTCCAAAAACGGAGCGCGGCCATCCGATCACGCACCAATTCACCCGCTCGATCCCCTCGAGCCAGTGCATGAACTGCCACATGCATCAGGGCAATCTCTTCGTGAATCCGTACCTCGGTTACACCTGGTGGGATCAGGAGACGGACGGCGAGTTCATGTATCCGAAGGAGCAGCGCAACCCGACCGACGACGAGCTCGTGATCGAAACGCAAAGCAATCCGGAGGCCGCGGCTGCGAAAGGTCTCTGGGGTGATAAGGAATTTCTCGACAAGGTCTCGGAATTAAATCCGAAGCTGAAGCACACGCAGTTTGCCGATTATCACGGGCACGGCTGGGTTTTCCGCGCCATCTTCAAACACGATCGCAAAGGCAATCTCCTCGATCTGCGCGACAACAAGATCGCGCACGACGATCCGCAGAAATTCGCGAAAGCGGTCCATCTCAAGGACGTGCATCTCGCGCACGGCATGCAATGCGCCGACTGCCATTTTGAAAAGGATGTGCACGGAAATGGCCAGCTCTACGGCGAGCCGCGCAACGCGACTACGATCAACTGCATCGATTGCCACGGAACGATCGGCGCACGGCCGACGCTCGTCACGACGGGAAATGCGGGCCAGGTCGATTTGCTGAACAACAGCAACACGCCCTGGGGACCGCGTTTCGTTTGGGAAGGCACCGCGCTTTACCAGCAATCGATCATGTCGCCGGACACGCGCTGGGAAATCCCACAGACGATCGACACGATCAATCCCCTCTCCTCGCATTACAATCCGAAGTCGGCCTACGCGAAAACGCTTTTGCGCGATGGCGGAAACTGGGGCGGTGTTCCCGCCGATCCGGCGGAGCGGCACATCCGCCTCGCGCACGACAACAGCGCGATGGATTGCCAGATCTGCCACACCGCGTGGGCGACGAGCTGCTTCGGTTGTCATTTGCCGATGAAAGCCAACCAGCGCGTCCCGCAAAATAAATTCGAGGGCGTGATCGACCGCAATTACACCACCTACAATCCGCAGGTCGTGCGCGACGACGTCTTCATGCTCGGGATCGATGGCACCGTGAAAAAGAACCGAATGGCGGTCCTGCGTTCTTCGAGCGCCGTGGTGGTGAGTTCGCAAAACGCGAATCGCGAATGGGTTTATTCGCAGCAGCAGACTTTTTCGGCGGAAGGTTACAGCGGCCAGGCTTTCAATCCGCATTTTCCCCACACCACCAGCAGCGTGGGCACGACGAAGAATTGCACCGATTGCCATCTTTCGAAAAACAACGACAACAATGCGTGGATGACGCAACTGCTCGGGTTCGGCACCGGCACGGTGAATTTCTTCGGCCGCTACGCCTATGTGGGCGAAGGGCGCGAAGGATTGCACGCCGTGATCTGGACCGAACCGGATGAGCCGCAGGCCGCGATCGGCAGCCATCTGCACCAGATCGCTTACCCGGACAATTACCGGAAACACCTGGAGGCTGGCGCGATTTTGAAAGAGGGACATGAACACAGCGGTCACGACATTCAGGACCTCGTGCTGCGCGGCGAATATCTCTACACCGCGAACGGGCCCGGCGGCTTCGAGGTCTTCGACGTGGCGAACATCGACCAAAAAGGATTTTCGGAACGTATCGTCAGCGCGCCGGTTTCTCCGCTCGGACAGCGCACGCGGGTGAATACAAAATACGCCACGTCGATCGCCATCCCGAGCACGCTCGCGCTCGATCCGGCGCGCGTGCGTCTCCCGGAGAACGAGGAGCAGAAGATCGATATGTTCTACGCGTTCGTTTACGTCTCGGATCGCGAAGAGGGACTCGTCGGTTCGAATGTCGCGACGCTGGTCGACGGAAATCCGGACAACAATTTCCTGAAACGCGACGTGACCTTCAATCCCAACGGCGTCCTCACTGGCGCCAGTTTCGTCACCGCCGCCGGGCACCGGCTTTACCTGACCACACCGCGCGGATTGTTTGTGATCGATTGCACCGATCCGATGAATCCACGGCTGGCCGGCGAGTTTACCGGAAATTTCCTGCGCCATCCGCATTGCGTCGCGATCCAATTCCGTTACGCCTTCGTCACGGATGAGGATGGCCTCAAGGTGCTCGACATTACCGATCCGGACCGGCCGGTGCCGGTATCCGGCGGCGTGGTTGGCTTGCGAAATCCCGGCCGGCTTTATGTCGCGCGCACTTACGCTTATGTGGCGAACGGGCCGGAAGGGGTGGCGATCATCGACGTGGAAAATCCGGAGCGGCCACGCCTCGACCAGATGTTCAACGCGGGCGGCTTGCTCAACGACACGCGCGCGGTGCAGATCGGCAGCGTGAGCGCTTCGCAGTTCGCGCTCGTGGCTGATGGCCGCAACGGCTTGCGCGTGGTGCAGCTCATCTCGCCCGATACCGTGCCCGGCGCACAGGGATTCAGTCCACGCCCGAACCCGAAATTGATCGCTACCTATCCGACAAAAGGAGAAGCGATCGCCGTTTCGCGCGGCCTCGAACGCGATCGGGTGGTGGATGAAACCGGCGGGCAGACCGTCGTGTTTGGCCGCCGCGGCTCCCGGCCTTTTCACCTCGATGAAATGGAAAAATTCTTCCGGCACTCCGAGTTCGTTGACACAAAAGACGGCTCCGCGCGCCGAGGAAATCTCTATCGCGTGGAAGACGTGATGGCTCGCGACGGGAAATTGATGACGAAGAGCGGCGTCTTTTTATCTCCGATGCCGACGCCTGCTCCGGCCGCCGGCTCGAGTCCGGCACCACCCGATTTCCTGCCGGAGGTCGAACCGACTCCGTTGCCAGGTGCATCACCGTGAGGTGGCGAGAAAGACATTGCCGTGCGCGCCGGTTTTCAGTAGAAATTTTTTATGGCCGATAAAGCAAGCAAACTACCCGAAAACGTTCCTGGTCCATGGTATGTGGATTCGACCTGCACGCCTTGCCGCGTCTGTCTGGAGGAAGCGCCGAATCTTTTGAAATATAACGACGACGAGACCTACGTTTATTTTTACAAGCAACCCGAGAACGAGGAAGAAGCGGCCGCGGCGCAGCGCGCGATGGACGTTTGCCCCACGCTCGCGATCGGCAACGACGGCGAATAACGCTTTTCTGTAGCGCGGTCTCCAACCGCCGATCGTGCCAGCCAATAACCTTTAACCTTCGGCGGTCATAGATCGCCGCCACAAAAACATGCCCGAAACGAACGCAGCAGGACCTTACACGCGCACTAATCCGTTTCCGGGCAAGCTCGCCGTGAACCGCAGCCTCTGCGGCGAGGGCTCCGACAAAGATACCCGTCATTTTGAAATCGATCTGACCGGCTGGGGTTTGAACTACGAAGTCGGCGATTCGATGACGGTCTGGCCCACCAACGATCCGGCGCTGGTCGACGAAATCATCAGGATGATTTGCGCGAAGGGCGACGATGCGGTGAAAAGTCCAAGCCGCGAAACCACTTTGCGCGAAGCGCTGCTGCGCGATTGCCGGATCACTCAAACAGCCCCGAAATTTTTGAAGGCGGTGGCGGAACGCGCCAGCGCCGCGCCCTTGCTCACCGACCTGCTCAAGCCGGAACGAAAACAAGATCTCGACACTTATCTCTGGGGAATGGAGGTGATCGATTTCCTGATCGAACATCCGTCGATCAAATGGACGCCGCAGGAATTTGTCGACGTGCTGGCGAAATTGCAGCCGCGCCTTTATTCCATCTCGTCGAGCTTGAAAGCGCATCCCGATCAAGTGCATTTCACCATCGACGTGGTGCATTACGAAAGCCGCGGACGCCAGCGCAAAGGCGTCTGCTCAACCTTTCTGGCCGAGCGCGCTGAAAACATTTCGGTGCCCGTTTTTCCAAACACGTCGAAGTTCCGGCTGCCGGAGGATGGCAACACGCCCATCATCATGGTGGGACCGGGCACGGGGGTAGCGCCGTTCCGCGCGTTCCTGCAGGAGCGCAAAGCCGTCGGCGCCAAAGGCAAAAACTGGCTCTTTTTCGGATCGCAAAAATCAGCCTGCAATTATTTCTACAGAGAAGAATTCGAGGAATACCAGCGCGACGGTTTTCTTTCCCGGCTCGACCTGGCCTGGTCGCGCGATCAGGAGAAAAAGGTTTACGTCCAGGATCTCATGATGCAAAGCGCGGCCGAGATTTGGAAATGGATGGAGGAAGGCGCTCAGTTCTTTGTCTGCGGCGATGCGCGGCGCATGGCCAAGGACGTGGACGCGGCGCTGCGAAAAATCGTTCAGCAAGAGGGCGGCCAAAGCGAAGACGCGACGAACGAGTTTATCGAGAAGCTGAAGAGCGACAAACGTTACAAGCGCGACGTTTATTGAGATTGTCTGGGCCCTCGCTCCGGCGGATTCTACAAAACCTGACATGCCGGACGTTACTGCTTCGCCCGCTTCGCTGTATACGCGCGCCAATCCGTTTCCGGGCCGGCTTCTGGTCAATCGGCGTTTAAGCGGCGCCGATTCCGAAAAAGAAACCTGCCATTTCGAGATCGATCTGACGGGCTGGGGGCTTAGCTACGAAGTCGGCGACTCGATGGCGGTCTATCCGACCAACGATCCCGACCTGGTTGAACAAGTCATTCACGCGCTGGGTGCGAAAGGCGATGAGGAGGTGCCAGCCGCAAAAACCCGGAAAGGTTTGCGCGACGCGCTCCTGCGGGACTATTCCATCACTCAGCCCACCCCGAAATTATTGAAAGCGATCGCGGAACGCGCTTCCGCCGCGCCCCTGCTCCAGGAGCTGCTCGATCCGGAACGCAAACAGGATCTCGATACCTACCTCTGGGGCATGGAGGTGATCGATTTCTTGAGCGAGCATCCGTCGGTAAAATTTGCGCCCGAGGAATTCGTGGGGCTGCTGACAAAATTGCAGCCGAGACTTTATTCCGTTGCCTCCAGTTTGCGCGCTTATCCCGAACAAGTGCATTTCATCGTCGACGTGATTCGCTATGAAAGTCACGGGCGTCAGCGCAAAGGCGTTTGCTCGTCCTTTCTGGCCGATCGCGCGGAGAATGTCCCCGTGCCGGTTTATCCCAGCTCCGCGAAACATTTTCACCTCCCGGAAAATCACGACCTGCCCATCATCATGGTGGGACCCGGGACCGGCGTGGCGCCGTTTCGCGCCTTTCTGCAGGAGCGAGCAGCGCTCGGCGCCAAGGGAAAAAACTGGCTCTTCTACGGAGCGCAACGAAAAGCGTGCGACTTTGCTTACGCGGAGGACTTCGATCGATTCCAACGCGACGGCATTCTCACGCGGTTCGATTGCGCGTGGTCGCGCGATCAGGCGCACAAGATTTATGTCCAGCACTGCATGCTGGAGAATGCCGCGGACATTTGGAAATGGATCGAGGCCGAGGGCGCCCAGTTTTTTGTTTGCGGCGATGCGCGGCGAATGGCCAAGGATGTGGACGCGGCATTGCGCAAAATCGTTCTCGAACAGGGCGGCAAGACCGCCGAGGAAGCGAGCGAATACGTCGAGAAACTGAAGACGGAAAAGCGCTACAAGCGCGATGTCTATTAGCCGGCTGCGCGCGGACGAGTGCGCCAGGCCTGGATGGAAGCGCCGCACATCAGGATAAGGCAGCCCAGCGAAATCGCGCCGCCATACATTAACCACCACGGCCGGTAAACCAGGGTCAACCGCCCGCTCATTCCGGCCGGGATCTCGATGGTCGGCATCAAGCCCCGGTAGCTTTCAACCTTAACCGAAACAGCGCCGATCTTCGCGCGATAGCCGTTGAAGAATGGCCTCGAAATCGTGAGCAACGCGGGTTTGCCCCCTGCGGGAACCGTCACATCCGCCTCCAGCCGATTACGTCCATGGACGATTCGGGAAATATCCGCGGCAGCGAACTGCTCGTTAGGCCGGGAATCGATTTCCTGGACGGAACGCACGCGCGCCATAGTTCCGCCGCGCCGATGGAAGACGCGGCCCTCGCCTGTCGCCGTCGTCAGCTCCCATTCGGCTTCCGGTTGAGGATTCCAGGTGAACTCGCTGGCCACGATGATTCCGTCCACGCCGAGCCGCGCCAGTTTGCCGTCTGGACCCGCCTCATTTTCCAAGAGCGCATGCCCCAGCTCAGGCCGGATCTCGCCGTGAATGGCAAAATCGAATTCGCGCGCCACACCCGATGGCCTGACCGGGCTATAACCATTGAGCAGATGGATACCTCCCCACATCGAAGTGCTGCCGACGCGCAAAGTAGTGCCGAAGGGTACCGGTTTTTTTTCCAGGCGATAGGCGAGCTCGGGCGCGGGATAGACACTTAAATATAAACGTTCCGGATCGAGTGGAGATGATTCAGTCAACCTTTCATCGAGGGCATACTTCGGGACGCCACAGTTCGGCGAAATACAAAGGTAGGTGATAAGCAGCGACGCGAACGTGATGGTGGCTGGCGCCCATCTTTGCAAGCCCGCCCTTTCCAGAATCGCCCAAGCCGCGGCGAGTCCAAGACTGATCCAAATAAGTGGGAGTGAATGCCCGCCGGTTGTGCGGAAGACCCATGACGCAACGATCGCCAGGCCCACCAACATCATCCCAAACGGCCCAGGCGTCATAACCGCAGAGATCGCTGAGGACGCCGGGATACCTGTTACTTCACGTCGCTCCGGTGTTACTTCTTCCTTCCGCATATCGAACAAGCGCAATGCTTCCGCAGCACAGAGCGCGAGAATCACGTGCAGAAACGGCAGCCAGCGAAAGCTCCAGCGAAACATGTTCGCGCTCGGCAGCATCGAGATGATCAGGACCAGGACGAGCAAGCCGAGTTCCCATTTGATTTGCCTAACGAGTGCTCGTCCGGAAAGGGCGAGCCCGGCGAGAAGGGCGACAGGCGGAACTAATCCGCACGCCATCTCCGTCGCTGTGTGCGGCATAAAACGCGTGGAAAAATCCGCCCAGTTCACCGTCCAGCTCGGAAGGATGAACGCGGGCAAGGCGGACGCCGGCACCAGCCATTGAAAATGGGATGCGCTCTCCTGCGCTGCGCGGGCCGAGCCGTGCACATAATCGAAGAGCGCCAGCCACGCGGGAGACGAGAGACCAAATCCCAGGAACAAACCGAGAAGGAGCGGCCAGATCGAGGACAGGCGTCTGGTTTGGCCTAACGACTTCAAGGAAAGCCATGCGGCGAGCACGGCCAGCATCAAAACGGTGTAAGGAAAACCGCCCGCGACCAGCAGGTATACAAACGGCGCCGGCCAGAGAAAACGCCAGCGGCTGCGGTTGGAATCGAGGGCCCGCTCCATGGCCCACCAGGCCCAGGGAAACCAGGCGAAAGCCCCGAGCGCGCCGAACCAATCGGTCGCGCCCCAACAAATAATCCAGCCGTTGAGAGCGCTCACGATTGCGACCATCAGCGAAAGCGGAGGAGACAAATTTCGTCCCCGCGCCAGCAAATATCCGCCCATGCCGAGCACGAAAAGATGAGTCATGGAAAGCGCGGCCGCCTGCTGCGGAAATGAGAGAGGAAGTTTCCAGATCAAAAACACAGCGGCGTTCACGAAGATCGAAAAGGTTCCGTATTGGAACTCACCGGCGAGGTTGCCGCAGACCCAGGAATACGGGCTCAGCAGAGGAAAATGCCCTTCGGACCAACTTCGCGCGACGTCCGCGAACACGGGCAAAATCGACAGCTCGTAATCGTCGTTCCAGAACAGAAGCGGATCGCGCCAGAGCAGCGCGAAACAAAACGCCAAGACAATGGCCCCGGCTCCAAACGCGCCGGGAAAACCAGAGCGCGTCTGAGTCAGACGCGGGTGACCGGGCTGGCCGTCGCGGTCGCGGCGTGTCACAGAAACGCCCTACAAGACAACGGGTGCGCCCTCAGTCATTACGAGAACTTTATCCTCGATGCCATGGCCGCGCGCGGAGGCCAGCAAGCGGGCGGGCGGCTCGTCCAGCGGTTCGTAGCCGAGACGAAAACTGCCGTAATGCATGGGCACGAGTTTTTTCGCGCGCAATTCAAGAAAAGCCTGCACGGCTTGCTCCGGATTCATGTGGACTTCTCGCCCCGTGGGCGCGTCGTACCCGCCAATCGGGAGCAAAGCAATATCGATCCCGTAGCGATCGCCGATTTCCTTGAACCCTTCAAAATAGGCGCTATCGCCACAGTGAAAAATCGTGCGTCCATCCATCTTGATTACGAATCCGCCGAAGCCGCGATGAAGATCGGCGAGAAAACGCGCGCCCCAATGCGCACAGGGCGTCAACGAAACCTCGAGCGGACCGAGCTTCACCGTCTGCCAGTAATCGAGCTCGTGGACAATGTTGAAGCCGAGGTCATGCACGAGATTGCCCACGCCGATCGGCACGACGATGGGCTGATCGGCCGCGACGCGTGCCAGCGTGCGCCGGTCGAGATGGTCGAAATGCGCGTGGGTCACGAGCACGAAATCGATCGAGGGCAGGTGATGAATTTCGAAGCCCGGCTGTTTGAGCCGCTTGATCACTTTCAGCCACTTCGACCAGATCGGATCGATCAGCAGATTGGTCTCGTGCGTTTGAATCAGGAACGAAGCGTGTCCGATCCAGGTGATGCAGATTTCACCTTTGCGGATTTTCGGGAACCGGGGCGTGGCGTGATCCCCAGAGCGTTTGGTGAAAAGCGAAGGAATGAGGACGGTGGTGAGGAAATTGCGCTTATGCCAGTCCGCGCTTGGAATCAAACGGACCCGGGTCGAGCGTTTGTTCTCAGCGCCGTTCTCCGAGGATTGGCGAACGACGTTCCTCCGGCTTTTTTTCGAAAAAGGGATCGGCACTGTTGGGGAAGCATATAAGCTTGGATCGGTGAATCAAAACCTTTCCCTGCGATGATGGCCGAGGCAGAGACCGCCTTTGAGAAATCCACGCTGCGCGCGCAGATGCTACAGCAACTCCAGGCGATGACTTCCGATGACCGTATCGCGCGTTCGGAAAAAATTTGCGCGCGCGTGTTCGATTCACCGGCCTGGCAAAGCGCCCGCGCGGTTCTCCTTTTTTCTTCGATGCGGACCGAGCCGCAAATCGCAGCGCTCGAGACCGCCGCGGTGACGGACGGGAAATCCATCTTCATTATTCCGCAAACGCTTCGGGTGGAATCAGAGCTCGAACTGACTTTCACGCCGGACCTGGTCCTCGTTCCCGGTCTGGCTTTCTCGCGTGCGGGACACCGGCTGGGCCGGGGCGGCGGCTTTTACGATCGACTTTTGAGAGGACGCGCCGCCCACGCAATCAAAGTCGGCGTCTGTTTCGCTTTTCAGCTCGTGGAGGCCGTCCCAATCGAGCCGCACGATGCAATAATGAATGCGGTTATGAGCGATTAGAGAACACAATTCTCCCCGGAACAGTGAAGCTGCTGACTGTATGGCCACGCCAGCCCTTTGTCGGGCTGGCCCTTGCGGCAAGCGCGGGCATTCTGGTTGCCGACTGCGCGCCGAATCATTCTCCTTTTCTTGGAATTGCGCTTGCCGCTCTCGCGGTGGCAGCGCTGCTCACGCGCAATTCGGTTGCGGTTTATGCCCTGGTCGCGACCGGATTTTTCTTTCTGCATAGCGTGCGGGCCAGCGACTCGGCCGCGTCGCAGCTTGCGCGTGAACTCGGGGAGCAACCGCGCCCAGTCACCGTTCGCGGAGCAGTCGTGAGCGAACCGAAAAACGCCGCGAATGGTTCCGTTTCATTTCTCTTGCAGGCGGAATCCATCGAGGTCGATGGCGAGACTCGTCCGTGCCGCGCGAAGTTTTTCGCGCGGTGGCGCCATGCGGTCGAGTTCGGCGACGAGGTCAGGCTCTTCGGCACAGCCGAGAAAGTCGGCGCGCCGCGAAATCCGGGCGAGTTCGATCTGCGTCCCTATCTCGCCCGGCAGGATGTCCAGCGGGAGATGATCGTCCGCTATCCGGAAAATGGCACGGTGCTCACGCATAAGGGCGGAAATCTCATTTTTCGCGGCGCGCAAAAATCACGCGCGTGGATGCAGGCCGTGCTTTGTCGCGATCTCGAAAACTCGCCCGACGTGGCAGGGTCGATCAGCGGCATGGTGCTCGGTCTGCGTCATCAGACGCCGGAAGATATCGAAGAACCATTCCAGCAAACCGGGACGCTTCATTTGTTTGCCGTCGCGGGTTTGCATGTTGGGATAGTCGCGCGCCTTCTCTGGATTCTGGCCACAGCCGTTCGCTTGCCGCAAAAATGGGCCACCGCGCTCATCATTCCCGCGCTGTTGTTCTATGCTGCGATCACGGGCTTGCATACCTCGAGCCTGCGCGCGGCCGTGATGGGCGGCGTCTTGCTCGGGGGATTTCTGGTGGAGCGAAAAGTCTTTGCGCTCAACAGCCTCGCGGCCGCGGCCATGCTGATGCTTTGCTGGGACACCAACGAACTTTTTTCGATCGGCTTTCAACTTTCCTTTTCGGTCGTGACGGCCATCGTGCTGTTCGCCGATCCGGCGTATCGGTTCCTTCGCCGCCGCTTCGAAACCGACTCGTTTCTTCCGCGAAGTCTGCTCAATGCGCGCCGACGAGCTCTGCATCAGTCTCTCTCCTGGCTTGCCCGAGCCGGTTCCGTTTCATTTGCGGCCTGGATCGGATCGTTGCCGTTGATGCTCTGGTACTATCACTTGCTGACGCTGATTTCTTTGGCGGCAAACCTCGTCGTCGTCCCGATTGCGTTTTTCGTTCTTGCGGGCGGTTTGCTGTCGATGGTCACCGCGCCGTTTTCATCGGCCCTTTCCGTCATTTTCAACAACGCGAACTGGGCCTTGACGAAGATAATCCTCGGGGCTGTGCATCTCTTCGCGCAAATGCCGGGGGGACATCTCTACGTCGAGCATCCGCATTGGCCAACTGGAGCGCGGCTCGAAATCAACGTGCTTGACCTGAAATCCGGCGCGGCCGTGCATGTGCGCGCGGCGAACCGGGACTGGCTCTTCGATGCCGGACCCGCACGTGATTATGACCGAGTCGTGCGCCAGTACCTGCGTTCACGCGGTGTTAATCGCCTGGACGGACTGGCGCTCTCTCACGGCGATTCCGGTCACATCGGCGGAGCGAGCGCGGTGCTCTTCGATTTTCGGCCCGGTCAATTGCTCGACACGAACGCGCACGATCGATCGCCCATTCACCGCAAACTCATCGCCACCCTGGCGAACGAAAAAAGCGCGCGAAGACTTTGCCAGGCGGGGGACGTCATCACTCTTTCACGCGACGTCAGAGCGCGGATTCTCTTCCCGCCCTCTGGATTTGAAGGTGACAGCGCGGATGATCAAGCGCTCGTCATTCAGCTCGTGGTCGCAGGAAAACCGTGCGCGCTCCTGATGTCAGACAGCGGCAAAGCGACCGAAGATTTCCTCTTGCAGACTTACCCCGATCTCCGGAGCGACATCCTCATAAAAGGCCAGCATCATTCGGGTATTTCCGGATCCGAAGTTTTTCTGGACCGCGTCCAGCCCCAGGCGATCATCGCCACCTCACGTGATTTTCCAGAGAGCGAACGGATCAAACCGGAATGGGTGGACCGAATTCGCGCGCGCGGGATAAAATTGTTTCGTCAGGACGAAACTGGAGCCGTGCAGATCAAAATTTTCGGCGATCGATGGGAAGCAAAAACCTATGTCTCCGGCGAAGTTTTTTTGAGTAACAGCCGGTGAATATCAATTTCGTTTTGTTTGAAACGCTTCTCGAATGTGCTCACTGCGGGCGGTTCCTCACGATCCGCCATCACTGTGAAATTCGACGCACCGGCAGCCAGGTCCTCTATTTCCCGGAAGTAATCGGTGCGATCCGTGGCGATCCGGAGCGTGCCTCGCGCAGTGAGCGCATTGTGAATCGAGGCGAGAAACTCCTCGGTGAATACGCGGCGGCCAGAATGCCGGCGCTTGGGCCATGGGTCGGGAAACATCAAATGGAATGACTCGACCGATTCCGTGGGAAACAGGTGCATGACGGCATAGCCAATTTCAACCCGCAGGATTCGGGCATTGGTCAGGTCCGCGTGGTTTATTTTTTGGCAAGCGCTGCGAACCCGCCCGAGTAGCCGCTCGATCCCCAGAAAATTACGATCGGGTTTTTGCTCCGCGAGGGCTGTTAGATAAGCGCCATCACCGCACCCGAGGTCCACCTCCACCGGCGCTGCCCGAACAAATATGTCGTCGAGGATAAGGGGACAAAAATAGTCCGTCGGAACAAATTCAATCGACTCGGCCACGTGAGAAGTGGCGCTATTTCGGAGCATTCATTTGGATAGCTCACCCTCGAGCCGAAGCAAAGGAAAGGCCGCTCGAAGCGAACAAGATCGGTTTCGAAACGATGAGACGAATGCATCCGGGCAGCGTATTAATTAATATGAATAGAGTATTGTTCCTCGCGTTGGCCCTGTTCGGCCTGACTGGTTCCAGCACTTTCGCCCAGGAAACACCTGCGAGCGGTGCGAGGACGGCCATTTTTGCCGGCGGTTGTTTTTGGTGCATGCAGCCGCCTTACGATCAGACGAAAGGAGTTATCAAAACCGTGGTGGGATACACTGGCGGCAGTGAGACGGATGCAAACTACCAAAAGGTTTCGGCGCATCAGACCAAACACCGCGAGGCGATCGAGGTGACCTATGATCCCGCGCAAATCTCTTACGATCAGTTGCTCGACATTTTTTGGCGCCAAATCAATCCCACCCAGGCCGACGGCCAGTTTCACGACATCGGCTTGAGTTATCAGGCCGCGATTTTCTATGGCAGTGAGGAGGAAAAGAAAGCGGCGGAGGCTTCAAAAGAAAAACTGGGGAAGTCAGGCAAGTTTCAGAAACCGATCGTCACGGAAATCCTGCCGGCAATGAAATTTTATCCGGCGGAGGAATATCATCAAAAATATTACCTCAAGAACAAAGCCGATTTCGAGGCTTATCATGTCGGCTCGGGTCGGGTCAGTTTTCTCGAGAAAATCTGGGGCGACTCCGCCAGGAAATAGTTCATCGCGCCCCTGCGCGCAGATGTTTGATCCAACCCTTAAGGTCTGCCAGAGGCATAAAGTTCACGATGCGATTGGCCGGAATTTTTGCCTTTAATGCTGCCGCCAGGCCTAGCTCGATGAATTCCAGCTGCTCGGGATGGTGAGAATCCGTGCCTAACGAGATCCGAACTCCCGCCTCCCGCGCGATCTTGAGCAAGGCGACGTTCAAATCCTGCCGGTCCGGGTAGGTGTCGATCTCCACCGCCTTGTCCAGTTTCGCCGCCTCGGCGAAAACGCGCGGCCAGTCCGCTTTCAATCCCAGGCGGTAGTTAAAAATCCGGCCGCGTGGATGTCCCAGAATATGGATCTCCGGATTCCGCAGAGCCGCAACATACCGCTCTGTTTGATCTTCCCTGGTGCGAAGCGACGAATGGAAGGCGCCGAGCACAAGATCGAGACGTCTGAGCGATTTCCGATCCATGTCCCCCTCGCCGCGCGGATTGAGATTCATTTCGATCGAGCGCAAGACCGTAATATTGGAACCGCGCATGACTTCGTTGGCAGCGGCAATCTCGTCCGCTTGCTTCATCAGCGCTGCTTCATCGATCCCGCCCGCGATCTTTAATCCCTTGGAATGATCGGTAATCGAAATGTATTCGTAATTTCGTTCCTTTGCCGCCTGCGCCATCTCCAGAATGCTCCCCGATCCGTCACTCCAACTTGTGTGCATCTGCAAATCTCCACGCAATCGCGCACTCCACTCCGGCCGCGCCGCGAGGATGAGCCGAGCATCCGCTCGCGTGAGAAAATCCCGGCGAATGGCGGGCGCTGTTAAACGTTTCCGTGCGGGATGCTCGATCCATTTCAGCATTTGCTTCGCGATAAATGGACCAACGCCGTGGAGTTCACTGAGAGGTCGCTTGGCCGCGACCAAATCCGCTGCCCGCTCCGGCCAGAGGAAGGCGCTTCGCGCCGCACGTTTGAAAGCGCGGACCAGAATCCCTGAACTTTCTTCCGCGCGCCTGGCCAGCATTTCTGCGAGCTCGGTGTTCGAAGGCGCCGTGAGCTGTTTCACACTTGGTCGACCCCGACAAGATCAGGGTTTTCCAACCGCCGCGATCTCGCAACAACCGTGGTGACATGAGCGTTGCTTAAAGGGAGTGCGAGCCTGGAAGTCACCTGCTAATAAATAAAAGTCACGTTACGCTCCTTTGGCTTTCGCAGCGCGATCGAAAAATGGTCGCGCTTTTTTGCGCAGCCCGTGG
>JBEEHO010000119.1:0-2538 GCA_041167425.1 Verrucomicrobiota bacterium
TCAAAGGCAAGCATGGATCAGAGTGGCCGGTTTAAGCGACCCATCGTGACTCAGATCGAAGCCGCGCCCACTTTTTATCCCGCGGAAGATTACCATCAGCGTTATCTCGAGAAGCGGGGCTTGGCGCATTGCGCGGTCTGACCGCCCCGCTGCATCCATGAAGCGCGAAGTTCTCCGCTCCAGAAATTTCCTGCATGACGCGGCGGAATTCATCCTCCAGCAGGCACGCGTTGCTCTGGCGGAACGAGATCAATTTCGCATTGCCCTTTCCGGTGGAAACACGCCGCGGCCGGTTTACACCGAGCTGGCCCGGATCGGGCACGACCTTCCGTGGGACCGCGTCTATTTCACTTTTGGCGATGAGCGCTGCGTGCCACCCGACGATGAGCAAAGCAATTTCCGCATGGCCCGCGAATCACTTTTCATTCCCGCAGCGGTACCGGAGAAATCGATCGCGCGGATTCGCGGCGAGATCGATCCGCAAATCGCGGCGCAGGAATATCAGGACGGGCTGGACCTGCTTGCGGCGCAACGAGGCGAGATGATTTACCGCCACGATTTGATTCTTTTGGGAATGGGCGACGACGGTCACACGGCCTCATTATTTCCGGGGAGCGCTGCGCTGGGTGAGAAAACGAGAAAAGTCGTCGCGAATTTCGTTCCCAAATTCAATACCTGGCGGGTCACATTCACGTTCCCCCTCATCGAACAGGCGCGGCACGTTTGTTTTTTGGTCAACGCAAACAAAAATGTCGCGCTCCTGGAGAAAGTGCTGGGAGGCGACCGGCAGTTTCCCGCGGCGCAAATTGAACCAGCCAACGGCGCCCTGACCTGGATTCTGGGTGAGGCGTAAGCGCGCGGGCACGGCACCAGCTTCGATCTTTTTCCATGCGTAGCATTATCGTAACCGGTTCCGCGGGCCTGATCGGCTCGGAGACTGTCAAACATTTCGCGAGCGAAGGATATCGCGTGCTCGGGATCGATAACGACATGCGCAGCCGTTTCTTCGGGGCGGAGGCTTCGACGCAAAAAACGCGCGATCAACTCGTCAGGACGGTCCGCGACTACGAACATCATGACCTGGATATCCGCGAGGCGAACGGCGTGCTCGAACTTTTCCGGCAGCATCGCAAGGACATCGCCGCCGTCGTCCACACCGCGGCGCAGCCCTCGCACGATTGGGCGGCGCGCGATCCGCAGACGGATTTCACCGTCAACGCCAACGGCACCCTGAATCTTCTCGAAGCGGCCCGCGAAGTTTGTCCGGAAGCGCCGTTCGTTTTCACTTCCACGAACAAAGTTTACGGCGATACGCCCAATCGCCTGCCGTTGCGCGAGCTGCCTTTGCGTTGGGAAATTGAACCGGGCCACGAGTACGAGCCCGGCATTTCCGAGACCATGAGCATCGATTACACGAAGCACTCCCTGTTCGGCGCGTCGAAAGCCGCCGCGGATATTTTAGTGCAGGAATACGGCCGCTACTTCGGCATGCCGACGGCTTGCTTTCGTGGCGGTTGCCTGACCGGGCCGGCGCACGCTGGCACGGAGCTGCATGGATTTCTTTCTTATCTCATGATCTGCACCGTGACGGGACGGCCGTATCGCGTCTTTGGTTACGGCGGAAAACAAGTGCGCGATAATATTCACAGCGCTGATCTGGTGGACGCCTTCGCGGCTTTTATTCGCGCGCCGCGGCCGGGTGAAGTTTATAACATTGGCGGCAGCCGCCATAGCAATTGTTCGATGCTCGAGGCGATCAATCTCTGTGAGGAAATCAGCGGCCAGCGCCTGGCCTGGAAGTACGAAGAGAACAACCGGATCGGCGATCACATCTGGTGGATCAGCGACGTCCGCAAGTTCCAGGAACATTATCCGGAATGGAAATTCCGGTACGGTTTGCGCGAGATTTTGGAGGAGATTTACGCGGCGGTTCGCAAATAACCGTCGGACAAGGCATCAAACTCCAACGTTCAAGTTCCCGCGAAACTTCAATCGCCAAACTCCAAACCCATTTGTTCCTGCTTATCGGAACCTGGTGTTTCTTTGGATGTTGGAGCTTCTAATATTCCTCGCCCTCGTCTTTCGTCGCGGGCGCGACACGATCATGGACGCCGTAAACGTGAAACATCACGGCGAACCAATAGATCGGAATCAAGGCGAGGCCGAATCCGGCAGTGGCGGTTGCGGCCAGCGCGCCGAGCAGGATCGCGCCGAACGCGCCGATCACGAACAGCAGTCCGAGCAGTTTGTAACCCTTGTAAACATGTCCCAGCCCGGGAATCACACTGAGCATCACGGCAACGAGATCGCTGGCCTTGCCCTCGGCGGTGTCCGGGTCGGGCGTGCGCACCCAATCGCAGCGATCACAGCTCTCCGCATCCCTCGGCAACACGTGTCCGCAAAGCGGGCAAGCCATCGTGTCGGCCGTCACGGGGGGCTCTGAAGTCGGTGCGTCAGTGTATTCCAAAATGATCCTTTCTCACTCTGCCCGTCATCGTTCCAACGACCGAGCCATCCGTCAAGAAGAGTGATGCATTT
>JBEEHO010000120.1:0-5163 GCA_041167425.1 Verrucomicrobiota bacterium
GTGAGGAACCAAAGCTGCCAGCCGTTCGCTCCATCACTTGGTTAGATGGTTGGCGTGGCATCATATGCAGTTTTCGAATCCAGCGCAGGCCAGCCAGAACCCATATCCATCTGTGACCACAAACAGCATGGGGACGAAGACAACAGCCATAGCTGCCCGGGCAAGCATGCCAAAGGGCAGGAGGTAAATGAAAGGAAGGCAAAAAGAGGCGATAAGCACCTCAAGCCCGCGATGTACAAGATGATTCGGGACGGCGTCTCCGCGCATGATCGATACATACAATGTAACCAGCGCGAAAGGAACGATGATGGCCGCCGACAGCAGCAAGCAGATCTTCGTGGACTTGCTCAAGGCGTTCACCATCTAACGAGAATAAGATGAGCGACGGCGGACGAGGGCGCATGTCGATCGGAGTGGAAGTGTGAAAATCATCTCAAAAGTGGAGCGCACAGCGGTCCGCCGTTCGCTCCATCGCATGGTTAGATCTTTACTCACTAATCGGTAGTGCGATCGGCACGGAAAACTGGATGCGATTGATGGTTTCGTTGCTTTTGTCTGACTGTCCCTTGGAGCCGAGACCAAATGCACCAGCGAAAACGGCGATCCCACCCTGTGTCTTGGTGCCTTCCGCGGCCGTAACAGCTACATCGAACGATATCGATTGGATAGGCTGGGCCGTGTTGCGGTCCCACATCGCCATGCCTTGATCCGTACGGAAGTTAATCGGCGGATTAACGTGAGAGCCTTTGCCCTTCGCGTACTCTTGCGCAGAAAGAACACCGTCGATCACTTCCTTAATTGTCTCCGCTACAAACTCACGTAATTCCATAGTCGTGAAAAGATCTAACTACAATTAGACGAAAGAAAGTTTCGTCTATTTCGGCTTTCCTCGAGGGAAGAGGTTTGGTAAAGCGAAAGGGGAAACATGCCCCCATTCGTACCTTCTCCCGGGCCGTCGGGCAAGCCCGAACTCCCAAACTCCCGGTAACAGTGGGGAAGTGGGGGTGAAAACTGCTGCCGTGGAAAGGCGCTCACACAAAGGACACAATGTTTTTTCCGCTCCGGAGCCGGCGGCCTCTGGCCGACGAAGACAGGCGCTCACCCAAAGGACACGGAGGACACAACGTTTTTTTTCTCCTGTAGCGGCGGCACTCCGGCCGTCGTCTTTCCTTCTTCTACCCTTCGCCTCCCCAATCAAGAAAACTTCGACCGCTAGATACGTTGTGTCCTTTGTGCCCTTTGTGTGAGGGCCTTCGACGGCCAGAGGCCGCCGCTACAGAAGAAGGGGGAAAGAGGACTACCGGATCTGGGGAGCGAAGTTTGAAAATATTTCTTGAGCAGGGCTTTTATTTTATTCAGAGCGCCGCAAAACGATGGCCGCCGCGGCCCGGTGTGCCAGGACGCGGGCCGGCGCGCTGACGAGCGGCGCATGCAGGCTGGCCGGAAGCTTGAAGGGATCGGTGGCGGCGCGGCCGGAGTCCACGTGCAGGATCAGCTGCGCGAGGTCGATTTCGTTGAGGGTTTTTTTGTTTGCCACTGGGGGAGTCGCCGGGGGTGATTGAGGGCTGTTACCTGCTACTACGAGATTGGCCGGGCGAAGTTGAAATATATTTTTAATTGCTGCGCTCATATTTTCGGGGGCACGCGTGCCCGGTCGCGCTCCTGAGCCAGGGTCCCGCTTGTGTCTGTCCGCCGCGCCGGCTGCTGCTGGCACGGGATGAAAGCGAATCCGGCGGCAGTTAGCTCCTGCGATGACGCGCGAGACTGCGTGTCGGACACCGCGCGCTCCTGCCTTGGTGCGCGGCACCGGTGCGGAGACGGGCCAGGCTCCTGGAATCAGGCCCGAGGTCGCGCGCACCAGGCCAGACGCTCCTGCACTGAGAGCCCGCCACCGAGGGACGCTGATTGCGGCTCCTGCACTCAGATCCCAGCTCGCAAAAGCCACGCGTTGCGCTCCTGGAATTACGTCCCAGCAGCGACAAAACGCAGCGGTTTTCGGAGCTGCGACGTCCCGGAAGCAAAAAGGGGCGCCGCCCGCGCGTTCCCGGACGTCCCGACAGGAGCGCCGGCCGTCGCCACACTCTGTTCCGGACATCCGCAAACCGGCGGCGAACGTTCCCCGCGCGATCTGGGACATCGGGACAGGAGCCGCGCTCGTTCCCGGCGCGATCCCGGATGTCGCAGCAGGAGCGACCGACGCTGGCGAACGGACCTCGGGTCTCAGTGTAGGAGCACGGAACGTTGCCTTTCGCCGGTAGACGAGGGAAAGAGCGCCTTTTTACGCTGAGTTGCGAAACTATCTTAGGGAAGAATCCTCTTCGTGAAACCGCGTGAAGGCCACGGTCTTTACGCGGAGCAAAAGTTCGCGAACCCGGGACGGCTTCGCCAGCACGCGGGACGCGTGCGCTACCCAGATGGGGGATCGGAATAAAGACGCTGGATTACACGGCGCAGGTGGGGCGGATGACTTTTTATGCTGAAACGGGTGATTCCCGGGGCGGTAGAAACTGAACCGGAAGATAGGCGCAGAGCGCCCGCGGGTTGCGAAGCTTCTTTAGCCTCTTCAGCTCAACCCAAAACCTAACCCAATGCATAAAAACACTGCCTCTGAAGCCGGTATCTTTAACCCGCGGATCTTTGCCGCATTCGCCCTCTGCGCCGCCGGCGTGTTGCTGGCGATGTTCAGCTTCGGCTCGACGCCGTCGCTGGGCACGGTATCCCCGGCGAACCCGGTCCTGACTTACGACGCGGGGCCATTTTTTCAGGCGAACCAGTCGCCGGTGGGCCTGGGCCAGCTCGATACCGGGCCGCGCTGCGATAACGCGGCGTTCCCGTGCGACACTTTTATCCTGACGGTGTCGCTGCCGGCTGGCTATGCGGCCGCGCATCCTTTTTCGGGTGTAAAGGTTTCGGCGAGCTGGACGGATACGGGCGCGGGGAAATCGGATTACGATCTCTACATTTTCAATACGCCGCGGAACGATTGCACCCCGAATGATTGCAGCACGACGGATGGGACGCAGCAGGGCGATCATCAATCGGCAAGCGGCAACGACCCGGAAGTGGCCACGATTTTCCCGCTGGTGGATGGCCAGAATAAATACACGATCCATATCGTGCCGTTCCAGCCGACGGGCGAGACGGTCCATGTGCGGGTGGAACTGGTGCCGGGTTCGGGCGGGCCGCTCGCGGGCTTCGGCAGCGCCGATCCCACCAAGCCGGGCGTGCCGCGTTTCCAAAATTTCTACGCGCCCTCGGGCAGTTCCGCGGAGCCGAGCAGTGGAGAATTCAACATTGGGTTCAATCCGAAAACGGGCCGGATCATGACGATGAATTCGGGGCCGATCTGGCGGGTGACGCCGCCGGAGCGTCTCATCCCGGCGAAGCCAGAGTGCTGCGAAGCGCTCTGGGAAGATAAGTCGGCTAACAGTACCAACATCGGGCTCGATCCGATCCTGTGGACGGACCAAAAGTCGGGCCGCACCTTTGCATCCAATTCCACGGCGGGCGCGAACGGGGTTTACGCCTACACGGATAATGACGGCGACTTATGGGTCGAGGGAGGCGCTTCGCCACCGAATGGCGGCGCGGACCACGAAACGATCGGGAGCGGACCGTACCCGGCGCTCCTAAGCGGACTCGGGACACCGGCGAACCAGGGGGAAGCGGTGTACTATTGTTCGCAGGACGTGGTCGGGCCGGCATCGTGCCAGCGAAGCGATACGCTGGGCGCGAGCTACGGCCCGGGCGTGCTGGCGTACGATGGAAACACGACGCAATGCGGCGGGCTCCATGGCCATCTCCATGTAGCGCCGAACGGCACGGTGTGGCTGCCGGTTAACCAATGTCGCGGCAAGCAAGGGGGAGCCTTGAGCACGGATGCGGGCAATACCTGGCAGGAATTTATCGTGACGGGCGCGATCTCGCAGACGCAGGGGGCCGATCCATCGATCGCGATCGATAGCGACAGCACGGTTTATTATTCCTACGTGAACAACGAGCCGGTGCCGGCGGGGAACCTGCCCGAAGGTCATGTCCACGTGAAGGTGAGCAAGGACGGGGGCAAGACGTGGATCAACGATGTCGATCTCGGGGCGTCGCATGGGATCAAGAACGCGGTGGAAGTGGAAGCGGTCGGCGGAAGCTCGGGGCGCGCGGCGGTGGGCTTCATCGGCACGGATACGCCTGGGCCTTACCAGGACGACAGTTTCACGGGCCGGTGGTTTGCGTTTATCTCGACTACTTATGATGGAGGGCAGACCTGGGTAACGGTGAACGCGACGCCTAACGACCCGGTGCAAAGCATGACCGGTGTGTGGCAACAAGGCGGGGGAAGGCAGGACCGCAATCTTCTCGACTTCAACGAAATCACGCTCGATGACAAGGGCCGCGTCCTCTACGGCTACAGCGATGGATGCATCACGCCCGGCTGCATCGCGGGGTCGGCTCCGGACGACTTTGTCGCGTTCATGCGCGTGGCGCGACAGACCGGCGGCAAGACTCTGCTCGCGAGTAACGACGCGAACACGGATACGACTACCGGAATGGTGCCGAGAAGCTCCTGTCTCTCCGGGACGCGAGATTCATCGGGTTCGCATTTGACCTGGAAGGCGCCGGATAATGGCGGGGCCGATATCCTTAAGTATCAGATTTTCCGCGGGACGACGGCGGGCGGGGAAAGCCTGACACCGATTGGACAAACGGTGGGCAAGACCACCTTTAACGATCCCACGGCGGATCCGGCGGTGCCTCACTACTTTTATTATGTGAGAGCGATCAACTCGATCGGCTTCGGCGCGCAGAGCAACGAGATCGATCTGCCGCTCGCGGCCGCCGTGCCGCCAGTGCTGCCCTACTCATGCAGCGGAGCGAATGTGGTGGTCGACGCTGCGGGAGATTCACGCAATCCGGCGGGTGGCGTGGGATCGAGCGACCAGGCGGACATCACGGCGATCTCGTTTAGCGCGAACGCCGCGAAGACGACGCTGACGACGACGATGACGTTAAAGAATCTCTCGAACACGCCATCGCCAGGAACGACTTCGACGATCTATTTCGTGGCCTGGACTTCCAGTAACGGCAAGAGCTACGCGACGCGGGTCGTGCAGCCTGATCCGGCGGGCACCACCTACACATACGGTGAATGGGATAGAAGCGCGGACG
>JBEEHO010000121.1:0-22747 GCA_041167425.1 Verrucomicrobiota bacterium
CATGGTTTGGCCGGCAAACCTGCACATGGAGCGGGATGTCGGTAATAGCGAAGCGTTACAAGACGCGACACACTGGAGGCAATCCATCCAGACTGAGTATCTCTCGATCGCCGGTTTGCTGGTGGCAGCGGCATTGCTCTTGGGCACTTTGCGCCGGGGAGGGGCTCGCCCAATTCGTCTCTTCGGCGCGGGATGGTTTCTCATCGCCTACCTGCCGATCTCAAACCTCTTTAGTCTGAACGCGACCGCGGCCGAGCACTGGCTTTATCTGCCGAGTGTGGGTTTCCTAGTGTTCGTCGCGGGCTGTTGTCTGGAACTTCCGCGGCTCGGAATCAGGATTGCGCTACCAGTCGCGTGCGCGCTCGTCCTGGGACTAGGTGCTCGCAGTTTTGTTCGAAGCAGTGACTGGGTCAGCGCCGAAACATTTTATCAGCGAACATTGCTTGCGGGTGGGATCAGCGTCCGAATGTGTGTAAATCTCGCCACGATCTACTCGAAGCGCGGCGAGACCGATAAAGCCGAAAGAATGCTGCGAAAAGTGCTCACGGCCGACCCCAATTATTTGGTGGCGCGGAACAATCTGGCGGCCCTGCTCTCTCAGCGCGGACAGAAAAAAGAAGCCGAGGAATTATTTGATTCGGTGAGCAAGCCTACCTCGCAGGAGCTGGCAGCGTATCCGCGTACCTGGGCCGCGCGGCTCAATCTCGCCGGGATGGCGCACGCACGAAAAGACGATACAACCGCGCTGGCGATAATAAACAAGGCGTGGAGCGATTATCCGGGAATTTGGGAGGTAGCTCGATACAAGGCGGAACTGCTTCGCACGACGCGGGGGGCGGAAGCGGCTTTGCCTATTCTGCAGGAATTTACCCGAGACCATTCGTGGCACAGCGAAGCGTTCATCGCCTTGGGCAGGCTTTTTTGGGAAAGCGGCGATCTTGTCCATGCTGAAGAAGCATTTCGGCACGCCAGCTGGCTCGATGTGCACGATGCGGAAGCTTTGGGCGCGCTTGCCATTCTCCAAGTCCAGCAAAGTCGGCTCGAGGATGCGTTTCAGACCCAGCGCCGGGCCGTTTCCAGGCAACCGGACGAGATTCGTCCTTATCTTCTTCTCTCGGATATTCTCCAAAAAATGGGCCGGACCGCGGAGGCGCGAGCTGCCGCGGAGCAAGTCGACCGGCTGAAAGCCCTCGCGCAGTCGCAACCCGTCCCCAATTAGCGGTCGTTGATTTAACTTGATGCGCCTGTCTCCCGGCGTTTCTCTTCCCGCGCCACATGCCCGCGCGCATTTACAGGGATCGAGACGCCGACCTGAAATTTCTGCAGGGGAAAACTTGCTCCGTCATTGGCTATGGTGCGCAGGGTCGCGCACACGCGCTGAACTTAAAAGATAGCGGCATGCGGGTGCTCGTCGGACTGCGGTCCCGCAGTAAATCGCGGAGCATCGCCCGCCGGGAAGGATTCGATGTCGTCACCACTGAAGAGGCTTCCCGGCGCGGCGACATTATTTTTCTCGCCCTTCCGGATACGCAAATGCCGGCGATTTACGAAAAGGAAATAGCGCCGGGTCTTTCAGCGGGCAAGACCCTGCTGTTTGCGCATGGTTTTGCGATTTTTTACCGCACGATCATTCCGCCCAGGGATGTTGACGTCATAATGGTCGCGCCGAAAGGGCTCGGTCCGATGGTACGTCGGGAGTTCACGCAGGGCCGCGGTGCGCCCGGTCTCTTTGCCATTGCTCAAAACCCAGGCGGGCGGGCGAAGAAAACCGCGCTGGCCTGGGCAAAAGCAATTGGATGCACCCGGGCTGGGGTAATCGAAACGACGTTTCGCGAAGAGACCGAGACCGATCTTTTCGGCGAACAAGCGGTGCTCTGTGGTGGCGTCAGTGCGTTGATCCTCTCCGGCTTCGAAACTTTAGTTGGCGCCGGGTATGCGCCGGAGCTGGCCTATTTCGAATGCCTGCACGAATTGAAATTCATCGTCGATCTGATTCACGAGGCGGGAATACACGGCATGCGTTCGCTCATCTCGGAGACAGCGAAATGGGGCGATGTCTCCATTGGTCCCAAAATTATCGATCGCTCCGTCCAAAAGAAAATGGAGCTGGCTCTGGCCGATATTCGCAGCGGGAAATTTGCCCGTGATTGGTTGCGGGAAACGAAAAGTGGCCGCAAGCGGTACGCGAAACTCCTCTCAAAATCGAGGGAGCATCCGATCGAAAAAGTTGGCGCTCGACTACGTGGCTTGATGTCGTGGAACGCCAAAAATATCCGGCCGTAAATCGCGGCTAAGAACGCAGGAGCGCTTCCCGCTATTGCTCCCAGAGGAAATGTTCGAGGCGCAGACGGCTCAGACGCGACTTTGCTTCGTCGCTGCGCGCGCCGCCCGCAGAGGCAAGTTTTTGGTAAACAATTGCGGCCGGCTGCCATTTCGAATCATCCTCGAGTAAGCGCGCGGCGTTGAAGCCTGCTTTGTAATACCAGAAAAATTCGCGGGCGCGGTCCGGACGAGTCTCGTCCTCGATGATTTTGTAAAAGGCCGCGAGCGCATTATTGCGATCGTCGAGTTTTTCGAGGCAAATCCCCTTCTTGAAAAGCGCCTGATTCCGCCAATGCGGGGGAACGTCTTTTTGAGCCGCAAGTTGATCGTAAACTTCGATCGCGCGCCGGTAGTTCTCGTGATCGCCCGGTCCGGATTCATACAAAATATCGCCTTTGCCGCAGAGCGCTTCGCGTTTCTCTTCAGGCTTGGCCGCTCCTTGCAGGACTTCATCATAAAGGGTCGCCGCGTCGCGCGGTTTGCCGAGTTTACGCTCGATCCCCGCCTGCTCATTTCGGGCGGCCCATTTCAATTCGCCATTCTTTTTCACCACCTCGTCCAGCAGGACGAGCGCACGGTCGAGCGATTGTGCCCCCATGCTTTGCATTGCCGATTTGGCCGCGAAAAAAAGAGCTTTCTCGGTGAATGGCGCACGTGGATTCTCCTGCGCCAAAATCTGAAACTGGGTTTGCGCGCTCGGGAAATCCTGTTGCCGGTAATAGGTCTCCGCCAGCTTCATCCGCACGTCCGACACGAATTGCGACGCTGGATATTTTTGCAGGAATTGACTGGCAGTCCCGATCACCTTCGCCCCGTCGGCGTTCGGAGCCGCGTCCTCAATCCAGATCGCAAGATAATCAGCGCGTTCGCTGGCCGCAGGATTCGGCTCCTTCTCGCGGGCTCGGGCAATGTCCTTGCGCGCGGCGTCGAGATTGGGGGGAGCGGCGTGAAACGCCAATTCGGCCAGCGCGACCCATGCTTCTGAACCGCGCTTGTGGCGCGGGAATTCCCGCAGGAAAGTTTGCAACGTCTCGGCCGCTTTTTTGTTCCCCTGCCCAGCCTGGGTGAGACCTTCCTCGAGCAGCAAATCGCCGCGCGTTTCTTCGTTGCCGCCACCCTGTCCCAACTCACGATAATCCGCCTGAAAACGCGTCTCGTCGCTTAGCTGCATCCAGGCGAGCGACGCGTTGAAGAGCGAGTCGGCGGCCAAATGCGGAGAAGAATGCGCCACTGTTTCAAACGTCGCCGCCGCTACTTCAAAATGCCGGCTGAAATAATGCGCACGGCCTGCGAGCAAATTAATTCGGTCCAGCACACTCCGTGCGGGGCGCAGTCCCCGCGCATCGTCCAGGATGGCCAGCGCTTCATCAAATCGCCGGTCCTCGAGCTCCAGCCGCGCAAACTCAAGAAAGCTTTCCGCGAGCAGGGGCAATTGCGGATGATTGTTTCGTAGCTCTGCAAATATTCGCAGGGCGTTATCACGCCGTCCGGCGCGCAGTTCATTTCGAGCCAGATACCATTGGGCCAGAGCGCGACGGGGCTGGAGGGAATCGCCGGCCCACCTGCTCAAATCCGAAGTCGATGGTGTTCGCTCCGCGCGATAAAGTTGATCGAGCTTTCCGAGGATCGTCGGCAGTTCCGGATCGGTGGGATGATGCTCAATGAAATCCTCGAGCGCGTCATCGCCAGTCTCGGGCGTTTCCAATTTGAGGCTTTCCTCTGCGTTGGCACACAGGGTCGCGACCAGGACCGCGCGTGTTGCTCCCTCCGGTCTTCGCAGAATAGTTTGAAAAAGTTCCATCGCCCGTTCGTGATGGTTCGATTGCGCTTCGAGCCGTCCCTGCAGGAAACGTTTTTCTTTCTTGTCTGAGAGCGCGGATGGCTTTGATTTTTCGAGGAGGGCACGGGCGCTGGCGTTATCTCCTTTCTCGATTAACAATTCGACCGAGCTTAATTCAGCACGCACTCTTCGTCGCGGATCGGAAAAGAGAAGCGCGAACATTCGCAGCGCCTCGTCCGGACGACCCAGCGCCCGGAGCGACTCAGCCTGTCCGAGGATCGCATTGGAACGAAAGGGCGATGCAGCGTCAGATGAAACCAGCTGGTAGATCGGAAGCGCTTCCGCCCAACGCTCCAGCGCCGCCAGAGTCTGCGCTCGCGCAAATCGCGTCGCAGGCAGATCCGGCAAAGTGGGATCTTGCAGCACTTTCCAGGCTTCTTCCGCTTCGCCCGCCGCCAGCAAGGCTTCGCCCAATTTTGCGGTGGCGGCTTGTCGTGCTTCAGTCGACAGATCTTCCGAAAGAAGCTTGCGCAACCGCAGCAGCGAAACTTGCGGAACGCCGTCCTCCATCGGCTGGATCGCCATTTGCAATTCCGAAACCTGCGAATGCGCAGGGCCGGCGCAGATGAAGATCGCCGCGAAAATCGCAGCCCACGCCGGCTTCTTTAGCCGGGCGTTGCAGGTGGGACCTGGGACTTTGGACGTTCTCTTCATCCTTTAAGCAAAGCCTTCAGATAGCGCCCCGTATAACTCCCCGCCAACTCCGCAATCTTCTCCGGCGTTCCCGCTCCGACAATCTCCCCGCCGCGGGCTCCGCCTTCCGGCCCCAGGTCGATGATCCAGTCGGCGCACTTGATCATCTCGAGGTTATGCTCGATCACGACCAGCGTATTCCCGGCGTCGCGCAGTTTCATGAGCACTTGCAGCAACTTTTCGATATCGGCGAAATGCAATCCCGTCGTCGGCTCATCCAGGATGTAGATCGTGCGGCCGGTCGCTTTTTTCGCCAGCTCAGTCGCGAGCTTCACGCGTTGCGCTTCCCCGCCGGAAAGTGTGGTGGCGGCCTGGCCCAGCCGCAAGTATCCCAAACCCACGTCCAACATGGCCACGAGGCGATCCGAAACCGAAGGCACGTTCCGGAAAAATCGTGCCGCTTCATCCACGGTCAGGTTGAGGACATCGGCGATATTTTTTCCTTTGAAAGTGATCTCGAGCGTCTCCCGGTTGTAACGCTGGCCCCGGCAGACTTCGCATTCCACATAAACATCCGGCAAAAAATGCATCTCGATCTTGATCAGGCCGCCGCCTTCACAATTCTCGCAACGCCCGCCTTTGACATTGAAGCTGAAACGTCCTGCATCGTAACCGCGAATGCGCGCGGCCGGCAGCTGGCTGAACAGCTCGCGAATCGGCGTGAACGCTCCCGTGTAAGTGATCGGGTTCGACCGCGGCGTCCGGCCGATCGCGCTTTGATCGATCACGATCGCCTTGTCGAGCTGATCCAACCCGCGCAAGGCCCGATGCGTTCCCGGTTTGTCCTTCGAATTGTAAAAATGCCGGAAGAGCGCGCGCCGCAGAATGTCGTCGACCAAAGTCGATTTGCCGCTGCCGGACACACCCGTCACGCACGTGAAACAGCCGATCGGAAATGACGCCGTCACATTTTTCAAATTGTTCTCGGTCGCTCCCGTGACCGTGAGCAACCCGTCTCCGATCTGAGAGGATCGCGGCGCCACGCGCTCCCGCGGGATGGCGATCCGGGCCCGGCCCGAGAGGTAATCCGCCGTCGGAGAATTCTTCGCGCGCAGCACTTCCGCGATCGTCCCTTGCGCGACAATCTCGCCGCCGCGCGGGCCCGCACCCGGACCGAGATCGAGAATATGGTCCGCGGCTCGAATTGTTTCTTCATCGTGTTCGACCACGATGACCGAATTGCCGAGGTCGCGCAGCCGGCGCAGCGTCGCCAGCAGCCGCGCGTTGTCGCGCTGATGCAGCCCGATGCTCGGTTCGTCCAGGACATAGAGCACTCCCGCCAAGCCGGAACCAATCTGCGTCGCCAGCCGGATCCGTTGCGCTTCGCCGCCGGAAAGTGTCCCGCTCTCTCGATTCAGGGAAAGATAATTCAGGCCCACTTCCACCAGGAATTGCAGCCGCGAATCGATCTCGCGCACCACCTCCGAAACGATGTGCCGTTGCTGTTCGGTCAGATCGAGACGCTGAATATATCTCGCCGCGGCGTCGATGGTCAGCTCGCTGAACTGGTGAATGTTCAGTTCGCGCCCCTCGGAATCCTTGATCGTGACCGCAAGAATTTCCGGCTTCAGCCGGGCTCCCTGACAGGTCTGGCAGGGCACTCGCGTCATGAACGCGCGGATACGGTTGCGGGTAAACTCGCTTTCCGTTTCTTCGTAGAGCCGCTCCATTTGCGGGACGAGCCCTTCGAACGGCCGCGACGTCCTGGGCGATTTCCCGTTGCCTCCCACGCTGATCTGGATCGGCTCGTCGCCTGTGCCGTAGTAAAGGGCCTTCTTAAATGTCTCCGGCAGATCGGCGAACGGAATGCAGTCGTCGACTTCGAAATGTTTTACCAAGGCGCTTAGCAGGCTCCGATAATACGCCTGCATCGGTTTGGTCCCGCGACGCCACGGCGTGATGGCGCCTTCCGCGAGCGACTTCGCCGGATCCGAGATCATCAAGTCCGCGTCGCACACCAGTTGCGTCCCCAATCCGTGGCAAGCCGGACACGCGCCCAAATGACTATTAAACGAAAAATGCTTCGGGGTCAGTTCGCCTAACGAGAAGTTGCTCTCCGCATTCCCGTAGTCCGTCGTATAACGCACCGTCTCCCAACTCTCTCCTCGTTGGACGTCGGACGTTTTCACCCCTTCGGCTTTCAGCACCACCATCCGATTCCCGCCCCATTTCAGCGCCGTCTCGACCGAATCCGCCAGGCGCGTCCGCACGCCTTCGCGAACGACCAGCCGATCCACCACCGCTTCAATCGTGTGCCGTTCGGTTTTCTTCAGCCGGATCGGATCCGGTTTTCCGAGCTCGACGATCTCGCCATTAATTCGAATCCGGACGAACCCTTCCCGCTTCACCTTCTCAATCACATCGCGGAATTCGCCCTTCTGATTCTGGACCAGCGGCGCGAGCAGAATGATTTTCGTCTCCGCCGGATAAGCGAGAATCTGATCGACGATTTGCTGTGGTGTCTGGCGATGAATGGCCTGACCGGTGGTCGGGTCGTGCGGCTGGCCCACCGCGGAAAAGAGGACGCGGAGATAATCGAAAATCTCCGTGGTGGTCGCTATGGTGGAACGGGGATTCGCGCCGGCGCTTCGCTGCTCGATCGCGATCGCGGGCGAAAGACCCTCGATGAAATCGACGTCCGGCTTTTCCATTTGATCGAGGAACTGCCGCGCATAAGCCGAGAGACTTTCCACGTAGCGGCGCTGTCCCTCGGCATAGAGCGTATCGAAAGCGAGCGAGGATTTTCCCGACCCGCTTAAGCCGGTGATCACGACGAGTTTTTCCCGCGGAATCTCCACGTGGAGATTCTTGAGATTGTGCTGGCGTGCACCGCTGATCTTGATAGTTTGCGCAGGCATCGGACGAGAAATGTCGAACCTGTCAGTCAAGCACAGCTTCTGCTTTTCTCCAGTCGATGCCATTAATCATGAGTGACCCCGCGCGCACCGTTTCCCACGAAGAACTCGTCGAATTGCAGAAAAAATTCAGCGAGATCAAACACGCCATTAACAACGCCCTCGCGGTGATGATGGCCCTTTCCGAGATGTCGCAACGCCGGCCGGATTACTCCGAGAAACTGGCGAGCACGGTGCTGACCAAGGCGCCGCAAATCGTCACAAGCCTGCAGGAATTCACGCAGGCCTTGAACGAAAAAGCTGGCCCGAAGCCGGAAGTGATCCCGTAACCGGCGGGAACTTTCGCCGGAAAAAAATCAGGCCGCCTGAGCTGAGCGGCTCGCGGAAATTACCGCTTTGGCGTTGCCGAGACGGAGGGGGCGGCACTCGACGCGGGTGACGTTGCCGGGCTGGAAACAGGCGCCGGCGGCACAGTCGAGCTAGCCGGTGGCACCGCGCCAACCGCGAGATCGGACGGTTTCACCGATGGCGCCGGGCCCGTCGAGGCCGGGGTCGGATTGGTCACAGTCCCGGGAGGACCAACGGCCGATGAAGGACCGGGGCTCGCTGTGGGTGACGTTACTGCCGGCGGCGGCAAATTTTGTTTCACCCTCTGGCTGAGATTGCTCGAGGAATTGCCTCTGTGCGCGTAGAGGATCGAAAGGACAAAGGTCAGGATAAAAAAGAGAGCGGCGAGCCAGCCCGTGATCTTGGTGAGCACATTTGTCGTTTGCGCGCCGAAAATATTCTCGGTCACACCGCCACCAAAAGCCGCGCCGAGGCCTTCGCTCTTCGGCCGTTGCATGAGGATCACGAGCATCATGAGCAACGCCACAAAGGCGAACACTCCGCTCAGAATATGGATTAAAATGTCCATCGGGACGGGCAATATCGCCAGGTCGCGCGGTTTGTAAATGGAGTAGTGGAGTAATGCTCCCCTGCTGCTTCCATCAGTCCGTTAGCCGTTCTCCCGCTTCACCGCGTTCCAAATCTCGTCGAGCTCCTCGAGCCCTGCTTCGCCCAGCTTCCGACCGCGCGCCCGTAACTCATCTTCGACCCGGTTAAACCGCGAGACGAACTTGTCGGTTGCCGCTTGCAAGGTCGTTTCCGCGTCGAGTTTGCTTTTGCGCGCGAGATTAACCACGGCAAAGAACAGATCACCGATCTCATCCGCCATCGCGCTCGGATCGCGCGCGGCGATGGCCTCTTTCGTTTCGGCCAGTTCCTCATCAACCTTTGCCACCACATCGGAAATTTCCGTCCAATCGAAGTTGACGCGGGCGGCTTTCTTTTGCGCTTTCTGGGCCCGCATCAGGGCCGGCAGCGCGGCGGGAAGATCGGCCAGATAATGGCCGCGGGTCTCGCTCTTCTCCTCGCGCTTGATCGCCTCCCATTGTTTCATCACGCCATCGGTGTCGCGCACTCCGCTCTCGCCAAAAACGTGCGGATGCCGGCGAATCAATTTTGCCGTCACACTCTCGAGCACCTCGCCGATATTGAACCGGCCCGCTTCCTCGGCGAGTTGCGAATGCATGACGGCAAGCAGAATGAGGTCGCCCAGTTCTTCGCGCAGATTTTGATCGTCCCGCGCCCGGACAGCGCCCGCGACCTCGTAGGCTTCCTCGATCAAGCTGGGCAGCAGCGATTCATTTGTCTGTTCGCGGTCCCACGGACAGCCATCGGGCGCGCGAAGCTTCGCCACGATTTCGCACAGGCGCCGAAAGTGATCGGTGACTGTGGACTGGTGAACAGGAGTGGGCGAAACGATGTTTTCCGGACTATTCACGATCGCTCTTCACCAATTCAGATCCGCCAGAGCGAACGATGGGTGCGAAATTCCGAAACTTCGCCCGTCGTTTTCTTGCCGACGTAAATGGTGATGCCGACGACGCTGGCGAGGGTAGCCACGAAAATGAAGGCGACCAGCCACGCTGGAATATGTCCCACCCGCAGCGCTCGATAAAAGGCCGGCACACTGTCCACCGCCATGGAGGCGTGCAAAAAGATTTTCGTGATCCACGCCACCATGATCAGGATGAAAATGAAAACGTAATTGCGTTTCAGGCGCCGTCCGATTGCTTCCAGTTTCGTGATCTTGAAGGAGGGCAGGATCAGATCCTCGCAAACCAGTTTTTTCCATTCGCCCTGGAGCATCTCGCGATTTTCCATCACCATGGGCACAAGGAAATGTGCTTCGAGCATGCGAACGCGCGCCCGGAAGGCATCATAAAAACGGTAGCGGCGCGCTTCGATCCAGAGCATGCCCCAGACGATCGCGAGATTGAAAAAGAAGATGATGTGCGGCACTTCGCGGTTCGAAAAGGCAATGGTAATGATGGCGGTGCTGCTGGTGATGGCCCAGTTCGTGGTGATGTCGAGCCGCTGCCGCCAGATCATGATTCGCCCGAGCTCCCCGCGGTAAAAATGCGACATCGCATTGACGTAGCCCGGGTCGTACAGGCTCTTTTGGAGCGAGATGGTCGCTTCTTCACTGAGCCCGGTCGGATTGTTTAGAGTTGCCACGAGTGCTTGGATCATTCGATAACTCGGATCGCCCCGTCAATCCAATCAATCCCTCGGGCTCTGCCTGATGTCCGCGTTACTCTCCGAAATTCTTGATCCCAATCTGGTCGTCCTTGAACTGCGCGAGGGCACGGCGGCGGAGGCGATTTTGGAAATAGCGGAACTGCTTCGCGATCGCGGACACGTGCAGGATTACTTCAAATTTGCGGACGCCGTGATGGAGCGGGAGGGAAGGAGTTCGACCAATACAGGGGAAGGAGTGGCCTTTCCTCACGCAAGGACCGATCTCATCGATCGTATTATCCTTGGGATTGGGCGAAGTGCGGAGGGCATTCGCTTCGGCCCCACCAGGGAACTGGTGCATTTGATTTTCCTCTTCGGCGTTCCCAAACAAATGGTGACCAATTATCTGGTTTGCGTCGGTGCCGTCGCGCGCGTGGTGAAAGACAAAGCGAGGCGAGACGCCCTGATGGCGGCGACGACTGCGGAGGATTTCGTGGAACAACTCCGGGCCGCGTCGCTGTCGGTCGAGTGATCGGACAGAACTCCATCCACGACGGGATCCCTACCGAGGCTGATGTTTTGCCTGGGTAGCGCACGCGTCTCGCGTGCTGGTTTCGGCGTCTCGCCGAAACGAACTTTGTTTGTGCGAGGTCAGTACGGCTGGCGTTTTCCTTAATGAAGTTCGCGGCGGAGAGGACGCCGTCGCCAGGCACGCGAGACGCGTGCGCTACCCGGATAAACTCGTTGCTTCGGTGCGCGCCTCCCGGGTTTTCGCAGCGCCGTAGTACCAGCGATGAAGCCGGCGTGGCGAAACTCCCAGGTGGTAGAGCACGATGAACAAGCCATTTTGAATACTCGTTCGCCACGCTCCCTGGCGCAGGTGACGCCGCGCCGATGATCGCACCGGCGGATCCAGCACCACCACTCTGCCCGCTCTGCGCAATCGTCGCGAAAACTCCACATCTTCCATCAGCGGAATTTTCGCGAACCCGCCCAGCTCCCTGAAAACGTCGCGCCGGACGAATATGGATTGATCGCCATAAAGCGTGCCGCCATGCCGGGTCAGAAAACGCGCCACCGATTCCAGCCACAGCAAGCGCGGATGCCGCCCATCGAATTTCCGATAGAAAGCGCCGCCGACGATTTCCGGATCGGCCAGCGCCATTTCGATTGCGGAGATGTGCGCATTCTCCAGATCGGTATCGGAATGTTGAAACACGATGACGTTCCCGCTGCTCGCGCTGGCCCCCAGGTTCATCTGCTCGCCACGATTTGGAGCGGCACACGCGATGAAAGTCGCGCCCTGCGCGAGGGCGAGGCGCTCGGACTCCGCGTCGCCGGAAGCATCCACGACGATTATTTCTGTGACGCGATCGAGCCGGGATAACACAGGCAGCAGCGCCGCCAAATTTTCCGCATCCCGCCAGGAAGGCACGACTACGCTGATGCGAACGCGGGCGTCCTGCCCCTCGGGCACTCCGCTCACTGCGGTTTTTTCAAAAGACGATTACGCGCCCGATCGAGCGCCCGCCGTTCCGACGCCGTCAGGCTGTTGATGCCTTGCCTGGAAATTTTGTCCAGCACCGGATCGATTGAGTCGTGCACATCTTCAGGTTCGACGACACGCCGCGGGGTCGAGCGAGGGACGACGTGGAATTTTGGCTTCGGCTGCCAGCGTGATTTCAATTCGCCCCACCAGACGAGTTCGGGACCCGCACCGCGCAGACGGATGAAGACGAAAGCCGCGGCCATGCTAATCCAAAGCACCGCCATGCCGGACCAATCGCGGTACGCAATCAATTGGAAGGTGTAAACGGCCGCGAGCGTGATCGCCACCCATTTGGCCATGATCCGCAGGAGCAGCTCGACGTTTGGATAGATGGCGGCGAACGCCACGAAAATGCCAAAATGCAAAGCGGGTGAGCCAGCCAGCCCTGTTCGTTGCGAAAGTCCCCAGAACACGAGAAGCAGCGTCGGCGCCAGCAGGAGGATGACGTAGAGAACGATGAACGCCCGGCTGCCGATGAAACGTTCTACTTCGCGCCCGAAAGCGAAAAGCATGTACATCTCGATCGCAAACCAAAGAAGTCCCGACGGCGAATGGACGAAGGCGTAGGTCGCGAGCTGCCAGAATTCGCCGCGCTGCCAGACCAGCGCGCTATCGAAAGCGAGATGCCCCAGAATGCCCGCGCCTCCCAGGAAACAAGCCACGATCGCCGCGAAGACGTGGATGCCAACCAGCAGCGTCGTGACGTGAATCGGATGGCGTCCCACCCATGTCACTGGCTGGTAGTCATCGGAGGTAGCGACTCCGAACATGCTTCAATTAAGTGTGCGCGATCATTTCGCGCAAGCGGCGTTCGTTTCATCGCGCGCCCGGCGCTCCAGAAAATTTGCTTGGAGAAGCGGGGGAAGCGTTGAAAATGATCATTCTCTCTGCGCCACTTGGGAATGAGCAGGGCCGCACTTTATGGATAATCTCGCGCCAGCCATCTTGCCGCCGGGCGGCATCGGCGATGCCAAACCAACGAATCAAGCGGTCCTCGATTGGGTCCAGGAAGTCGCACGCCTGACCGAGCCCGAGAATATTTTCTGGTGTGACGGTTCGGCGAAAGAGAACGACTACCTGCTCGAGCAAGCCCAGCGCCTCGGAGTTTTGCTCAAATTGAACCAGGAAAAAAATCCGGGCTCGTATCTGCATCGCTCGAATCCGAACGACGTCGCGCGAGTCGAACAATTCACCCTGATCTGCACGCCGACGAAAGAAGAAGCCGGCCCGACCAATAACTGGGCCGCGCCGGCGGAGACCTATACCAAACTCCACCGCATGCTCGCCGGCGCCATGCGCGGCCGGACGATGTTTGTCGTCCCCTACATCATGGGTCCGCCCGACTCGACGCTGACCAAGGTTGGATTTGAAATTACCGACTCGATTTACGTCGTGCTGAGCATGCGAATCATGACGCGGATGGGATCCGTGGCGGTCAAGCGGCTGGGTTCGGATGTGAAAGCGGAATGGAACCGGGGCGTGCATTCATTGCTCGACGTGAATCCCGATCGCCGGTTGATCTGCCATTTTCCGCAGGACAACGCGATCATCTCGGTCGGCTCCGGTTACGGCGGCAATGTTTTGCTGAGCAAAAAATGCCTCGCGCTCCGGATTGGTTCTTATCTCGCGCGCAAGCAGGGCTGGCTCGCGGAGCACATGCTGATTCTGGGCGTGGAATCGCCCGAAGGCCGGAAGCATTATGTCGCGGCGGCGTTCCCGAGCGCGTGCGGCAAAACCAATTTCGCGATGCTCATTCCGCCCGCGCATTTCAAGGGCTGGAAGGTGACGACAATCGGCGACGACATCGCGTGGATGCAGATCGGGAAAGATGGACGGCTCTACGCGGTCAATCCCGAGAATGGATATTTCGGCGTCGTGCCGGGGACGAGTTACAAATCGAATCCGAACGCGATGAAGTCCATCCAGCGCGATACGCTCTACACCAATGTCGCGTTGACCGATGATGGCGACGTCTGGTGGGAAGGGAAGGACGGGGCGCCACCGGCCCACGCGATCGATTGGCGCGGCAATGATTGGACTCCTGATTCAAAAGAAAAAGCCGCGCATCCGAATAGCCGGTTTGCCGTTCCCATGCGGAACAATCCCGTGCTCGACCCCGACGTCGAAAAAGGAGAGGGCGTGCCGATCAGCGCGATCATTTTCGGCGGACGCCGAAGCGACACGATGCCGCTCGTTTTTCGCGCGTTCGATTGGACCCACGGCGTTTATGTTGGCGCTACCATGGCATCGGAAACTACCGCGGCCGCGACGGGGGCGGTCGGCCAGGTGCGGCGCGATCCGATGGCGATGCTGCCGTTTTGCGGATACAGCATGGGCGATTATTTCCAGCACTGGCTCGAGATCGGCCCGCGCCTAAAAAATCCGCCGCTCATTTTCAACGTGAACTGGTTCCGCAAAAGCGCCGGCGGAAAATTTCTCTGGCCGGGGTTTGGCGATAACATGCGCGTCCTCAAATGGATCATCGATTGCTGCGAGGGCAAAAGCGACGCGGAGAAAACCCCCGTTGGCTGTGTTCCACGGGGGGAAGATCTCGATCTCGAAGAACTCGAGGGGGTTTCAGCGGAGCAACTGAAAGAACTGCTTTCCGTGAAACCGGACGAATGGAAAATGGAGCTCGAAGGCCAGAGGAAATTCTTCGAGACCCTCCAGCCCGATATGCCTGACGCCTTGCTCGCGGAATGCGAAAAAGTCGCGCAGCGGTTCGCGGGCTGACGCGATCCACCATGCCCTGTCGTCATCCCTAGCCGCGCAGACGGCGAGGGACCTCGCAGGCGCTCTCACGCCCTCGCGCCTTCGGACGTCATCGTCAGAACTGGCATCCGCGCTTTCTTGCTTCGGTGATCGCCCGGTAACTGTGGAATCGGCGCTCCTCCCATGGTCGCGGTCCCGTCTGCGCGACTCGGGATGACACTGTTTTTATCGCCGAAAATTTGCGAACCGTGCCGCTCAACCGGATAGTCTCCGGTGGGTTCAAAGATCGTCGAAAAACCGTGTGTCACCGCTCCGCCCGATCGCGGTTGCGTGGAGATTCGCGGCGCGCGCCAGAACAACCTGAAAGGGATCGATCTCGATCTGCCGCTCGGAAAATTGACCGTCGTCACCGGGCCCAGCGGCAGCGGCAAATCGAGCCTCGCCTTCGACACGATCTACGCGGAAGGCCAGCGCCGTTACGTGGAGACATTCAGTCCGTACATGCGGCAGTTCCTCGATCGCATGGACAAACCGCGGGTCGATGAGATCCGCGGCATCCCGCCGGCAATCGCGATCGAGCAGGCAAACCCGGTCAAGAGTTCGCGCTCCACCGTCGGCACGATGACCGAGATCAACGATTATCTGAAACTCCTCATGCCGCGCATCGCGCGCGCCTTTTGTCCGGGCTGCGGTCGCGAGATACGGCCCGAAACCGCGCGTTCGATCGCGGACGACGTCATTCGCGAATTCGCCGGCGAAACGGTCCTGCTCACTTTCTGGGTCGGCGTGCCGGCGAAAACCGATCCATTCGAGTTCTTCCAATTTCTCCAGCAGCAAGGCTACCTGCGCGTTTGGTTAAACGGTGAAATTATCCGGGCCGATACCGACAAGAAAGTCGGACGGCTCGGAGCCCGCGTGCAGGTGATTCAGGACCGGCTGACGATCGGAGAGGAAACCCGCGCGCGCCTGGTGGAATCGATCGAGATCGCTCTGCGATTCGGCAAGGACCGGATCAACGTCGTACCGATTTCGGAAACCGGAAACCGGAAACCGGAAAGTGAAGAATCGCCAAAGCAGCGGGAAAAAGCTCTTTCCGCGATTCGCAATCCGCAATCCGAAATGCCTTTTTCGACCGGCTGGCATTGCGCGCATTGCGATCTCGATATCCGCCCGCCCACCCCGGGTCTTTTCAGTTTCAACAATCCGCTGGGCGCCTGTCCGACCTGCCGCGGGTTCGGCCGTACGATTGCGATCGATCTGAACCGCGCGATCCCGGATCGCAGCTTGAGCATCGCCGGCGGCGTGGTGCGCGCTTTCCAGGGCCAGCAATTCGGCGAATCGCAAAAGGACCTGTTGCGCGCCTGCGCTCGCGAAGAGATCGACGTGCGAACGCCTTTCGAGGATCTGCCGAAAGCCGATCAGGATTTTGTCATCAACGGCGAGGCGCGAGACACCGATACCGATGTCGAAGAGCTCGCGGAAAACGATCGCTGGTACGGCGTGCGCGGCTTTTTCAAATGGCTCGAGAGCAAGACCTACAAAATGCACGTGCGCGTCTTGCTTAGCCGCTACCGCGCTTACACCACCTGCCCCGATTGCAACGGGGGACGCTTTCAACCTGCCGCGTTGAATTTCCGGATCGTTTCGCGCGCAGAAGGCGAGAACAGGGAAACGGCGAGAACGCTTCCGGAAGTTGCGCTGCTTTCCATTGCCGATACCCGAAAGCTTTTCGCCGGTCTGACTTTGCCGCCTAACGACTCGACCGCGGTCATGTTGCGCGACGAAGTGGTTACGCGACTGCGCTACCTGTGCGAAGTGGGGCTGGGCTATCTGACACTCGACCGTTCCACGCGCACGCTCAGCGGCGGCGAGGTGCAGCGAGTGAACCTAACGACCTGTCTCGGCGCGTCTCTCGTAAACACGCTTTTTGTCATGGACGAACCGAGCGTGGGGCTTCACCCGCGCGATGTCACTCAGCTCGTGCGCGTCATGCACGATCTGCGGGATAAGGGCAACACGCTTCTCGTCGTCGAGCACGAGGAAGCGATCATCCGCTCGTCCGATCATTTGGTCGATATCGGCCCCGGCCGGGGCGAACGTGGAGGCGAGCTCGTGTTCAGCGGAGCGTTGGAACAGATGCTGGGGAGCGCACGCGCCTCGCGTGCCGGTTTCGGCGCCTCGCCGAAACATTCCTTCGTCGATGAAGTTCGTGATGGCGAGGGCGCCATCGCCGGCACGCGAGGCGCGTGCGCTCCCCAATCGCTGACGCGCGATTACCTCACCGGGCGAAAGTCGATCCCAGTCCCGAAGTCGCGCCGCAAATCAACCGCGTCGATCCGAATCACCGGCGCAAGCGAGCACAATCTCAGGAATCTTGACGTCGAAATTCCGCTCGGCCTTTTCAACTGCGTCACCGGCGTTTCCGGATCGGGCAAGTCCACGCTCATCCACGAAGTCCTCTATCGGAACCTGCTTCAGGCGAAAGGACAGCCGAGTGAGCAGGAACCGGGCGTGTGCAAATCCGTCACCGGCGCGCATCGAGTCGGCGACGTGGTCATGGTCGATCAATCGATGCTCGCACGGACGCCGCGCTCGACCCCGATTCTTTATCTCGGACTCTACGATCGCGTCCGTGAGCTCTTCGCCGCGCAACCGGAAGCGATGGCGCAGGGACTAACCGCGAGCGCCTTTTCTTTCAACTCCGGCAGCGGCCGTTGCGAGCGTTGTTCCGGCACCGGTTTTGAAAAGATCGAGATGCAATTCCTGAGCGATCTTTATGTCCGGTGCGCCGAATGCGAAGGCCGCCGCTTTCAGCCGCATGTGCTGCGCGTGAAACTCCATGAGAAATCGATTCACGACATCCTGCAATTGACCGTCAATGAAGCGATCCAGTTTTTCGCGCAGATCGGAGAATCCGGGAAACTGGGGAATCCGCTCGATGTGCTGGACGAAGTCGGTCTCGGTTATTTGCGGCTCGGTCAGCCGTTGAATACGCTCTCCGGCGGCGAATCGCAGCGTTTGAAATTAGTCCGCCATCTGGCCGACGAAAGCGCGGGAGCAAAGCAGAACGGATCGGCGCGGGGCAATCTTCTTATTTTTGACGAGCCGACGACGGGCCTGCATTTCGACGATGTCGCCATGCTGGTGAAGCTGTTCCAGCGGCTGGTCGAAGCCGGCAACACCAACATCGTGATCGAGCACAATCTCGAAGTGATCAAATGTGCGGACTGGGTGATCGATCTCGGGCCCGAGGCCGGGGACGAAGGCGGGAGATTGGTCGCTGCTGGAACTCCGGAAGCCGTCGCGCGAGTGGAGGCATCGCATACCGGACAATTTTTGCACAGGGTTCTGGGGAGTGCACGCGCCTCGCGTGCTGTTCGCGGCGCCTCGCCGCGAATTACTCCAGGCGTCTATTCTGATTTCGGCGAAGAAATCTCACTTCGCGCCGCCGAAGAGCCGGTCGGCGAGGCGCCGAACGGGGCGCGTGCGCTCCCCGGAAATGGAAGCAATGCCATCCGGATTCATGGCGCGCGGGAGCATAACCTGAAGAACATTTCGCTCGATATTCCGCGAGACAAGATGGTGATCATCACTGGCCTGAGCGGTTCCGGAAAATCGACCGTCGCCTTCGATATTCTGTTTGCCGAAGGTCAGCGGCGTTTTCTCGACAGCATGTCGCCTTACGCGCGGCAATTCGTGGAGCAACTCGAAAAACCTGATGTCGATCTCGTCGAAGGAGTGCCGCCAAGCGTTGCGATCGAACAGCGCGTCACCCGCGGCGGCGGCAAATCAACCGTGGCCACCGTGACGGAGGTTTATCATTTTCTCCGGCTTCTTTTCGCGAAAACCGGAACGCAATTTTGCCCCGACTGCGATTTGCCGGTGGAGAAACAAAGTCTGGCGGCGATTGTGAAACAGCTGGAGACGGCGGTGAGACGCGGCCCGCTCAAGGTGCTGGCGCCGCTGGTGAAAGCGCGCAAGGGATTTCACACCGATGTCGCGCGCTGGGCCGAGCGGCAGGGCTTCGACACGCTCTTCGTCGATGGAGAACTTTTGCCCATTGCGCAGTTCCGAAAACTCGAGCGCTTCAAGGAGCACACGATCGACGTAGTGGTCGGAGCGATCGACGCGAAGCGAATTCTGAAAGCGCGAAATCTGGTTCAGCGCGCGCTCGATATCGGCCGCGGCACCGCCCACCTGCTCGACGCGAAACGTCGCCTTACCGTCATGAGCACGGAGATGAGTTGCCCGGGATGCGGACGTGCGTTCGAGGAGCTCGATCCGCGCTTGTTCTCCTTCAATTCGCCTCACGGCGCCTGCCAGGAATGCGGCGGGTTCGGTGAAATTTGGAATCGCGCGAAGCAAACCGGCACGGAGGATACCGGCGATTCCGTTCTGGAAAACGAAATGGCGGCGGAACGGGAATCGGAGTGGATCGACGAAGGCGAAGCGGTGCCCTGCGCCGCTTGTCACGGATCGCGTCTGAATCCGATTGCGCGGCACGTGCGCCTGCAAAATCAGACGATCGATAATTTCACCGCTCTTTCTGCCGGCGAAGCGTTGCAGCTGATCGGCAAACTTCGTTTTCGCGGCAACCAGAAAACAGTAGCGGACGATCTCGTGCCGGAAATTTCGCAGCGGTTGAAGTTCATGGAAAACGTGGGGCTCGGTTATCTCGCGCTCGGGCGTTCCGCGAAAACGTTGAGCGGGGGCGAGTCGCAACGGATTCGTCTCGCCGCGCAGCTCGGCTCAAATCTGCGCGGCGTTCTTTATGTTCTGGATGAACCGACGATCGGACTGCATCCGCGCGATAATCTTCGACTGCTCGAAACGCTGACGGCGTTGCGCGAAAAGGGAAACTCCCTTGTGATTGTCGAGCACGACGAAGAGACGATGCGTCGGGCGGATCACATTATCGATCTTGGTCCCGGCGCAGGGGTGCATGGCGGCGAAGTGGTCGTGCAAGGGACGCTGGGCGACATCCAAAAGCATGCGAGTTCGGAGACAGGCCGCTGCCTGAAAAATCCTTTGTGTCATCCGACGCGAAAGACACGGCGATCGCTGGGCGAGGTCGAGCAGTGGATCGAAATTCGCGGCGCGCACGCGCACAATCTCAAGAACGTCAACGCGCGTTTTCCGGTCGGCCGGCTCTCGGTCATCACGGGCATTTCCGGCTCGGGAAAATCGACGCTGATGCGTTCGGTGTTACTGCCGGCGGTGAAAGAGAGTCTGGGGAGTGGACGCGCATCGCGTGCCGGTTTCGGCGCCTCGCCGAAAGCAATCTTCCGAAAAGTTCGCGATGGCGAGGGCGCCATCGCCGGCACGCGAGGCGCGTGCGCTCCCCCGACGAAGATCTCGGGCGCGGAGTTTTTCGAAACGGTTTACGAAGTGGATCAATCGCCCATCGGAAAAACGTCGCGCTCCACGCCGGCGACCTACATCAAAGTTTTCGACGAGATTCGCAAGCTCTACGGGCAATTGCCGGTCTCGCGCGTGCGCGGATATTCACCGAGCCGGTTCTCCTTCAATGCGGAGGGAGGCCGTTGCGAAACGTGCAGTGGCCAGGGCGCGATCAAGCTCGAGATGAGTTTTCTGCCGAGCAGTTATGTGCCCTGCGAAGATTGCGGTGGCCGTCGCTACAACCCGCAGACGCTCGAAGTTTTGTATAACGAAAAGAGCATCGGCGATGTAATGGAGATGACGATCGAGCAGGCCGCGGAATTTTTTGCGACCAACCAAAAGATCGCGCGTCCGCTGTCGCTGCTGGTCGATACGGGTTTGGGATATCTGAAATTGGGTCAGCCGAGTCCGACGTTGAGCGGCGGTGAAGCGCAACGGTTGAAGCTCGCGACCGAGCTTACGCGCGGGATCGGCCGCGCGCTGAACGAGCGGATTCGCAAAATGCGGAAGCCGAAGTCGACGCTCTATCTTCTGGAAGAGCCGACGATCGGCCTGCATATGGCCGACGTGGAATTGCTTTTAAAGGTGCTGCACCGGCTCGTGGATGAAGGCAATACCGTGATCGTGATCGAGCATAATGTTAGCATCATGGCGGAAGCCGATTACATCGTGGACATCGGACCCGAGGCGGGTGCGGAGGGCGGAGAAATTGTTGCGACCGGCACGCCCGAAGAAGTCGCGAAGAGCCGCCTCAGCAGGACGGCGCCGTTCTTGCGCGATGTCTTGCGAGGCGCGTCCCACCCCGTGTCATCCTGAGGCTGGCGGAAGCGCGCCGAAGGACCTCGCAACTGCGAATGGACGCATCCCGTTTCAAGGGTGACGTGAATTACATGGGGGAGGTCCCTCGCCGTCTGCGCGGGTCGGGATGACCGCGATTTTCCAGGGGAGCAATCAGTCAGCGTTTCTATTGCCGCTCGCGGCAACATCGCTGAGTATCGCCTCGCCCAATGCTTTCCTACTACCTGCACAATCTCGATCCGTTCATTTTCAGGCTCTGGGGCGACGTCGGCCCGCGGTGGTACGGGATGGCCTATGTGCTTGCGTTCATTTCCGGATTCGCGCTCTTGAGCTGGCTCGCGAAACGCGGCTACCTGGATCTCAGCCCATCCGCCGTCGGCGATTTTGTGACCTGGGTGGCGCTCTTCGGCGTGATGATCGGCGGCCGCATCGGTTACGTTATTTTTTACAAACCGGAAATGTTCCGCGAGCCGCTTTCCATTCTGCGAGTGTGGGAAGGCGGGATGTCGAGTCACGGGGGGATCATTGGCGTGGTGCTCTTTTCCCTGGTCTATGCGCGACGGCACAAGATCCCGTGGACGAATCTCGGCGACAATGTTGTCGTCGTGGCCCCGATCGGACTGGGTCTGGGCCGGCTCGCCAATTTCATCAATGGCGAACTTTACGGACGGATCGCAAATTTTCCGTGGGCGATGCAGTTTCCAAAAGAATTGCTGGAGCCGGCCAATGCCGCGGAAGCCGGTCGCGCCCTAGTGGCCTGCCAGCAAATCGATCCCTCATTAAGTTCAGTTGAAGCAGTCGTGCAGGCGGTGCACACGAATCCGCAGATCGCGACGGTCTTGCGCGGGATCCTGACGCCCCGGCATCCGTCTCAGCTTTACGAGGCGTTTCTCGAGGGACTTCTTTTGTTCGCGATCATGTGGTTCGTGCGAACGCGCACTCGCACGCCCAACGGCCTGCTGACCGGATTATTCATGTGTTGCTACGCGATCTTCCGGATCGTGGTGGAATATTTCCGGGAACCGGATGCGCCCATGATTGGCGCGTTTACTCGCGGGCAATTTTTCTCCTTCTTCCTGATCGCAATAGGGGTCGCTTTCATTGTCGCCGCGCGCTTGCCGCCGACTTATCCAAAGAAGCAACCGACCTAGAAGCGCGATCCACCTTTCCCTTTCGCAAAAACTCCGGTATTACTCGAGGCAAGTTGGCGCACATGCTACTTCCGAAGATTCTCGCGGCCGGCGGTCTGCTCTTCGCGTTCGAACACTCCACCGTCGCCGGCAAAATCGTTCTCGCGCTGCTTTGCATCGTCTCGGTCTTCAGCTGGTCGATCATGATCACGAAGCTGCGCGTGGTCCAGTTCGCGCGGAAACAGGCGGCCCGCTTTCGCGCGGCCTTCCGGAAGGATCGCCAGCCGCTGCGCTTGTTTGAAAATCACGCCATGTTTTCCGGCGCGCCGCTCTTCAATGTCTATCGCGCCGGTTGCGAAGAAATGACGTTTCAGCTGCTCGGGTCTGCGGAAGTGGACGAAACCTTTCGCGCGCGGCTCGGGACCGCGGACAAAATCACGCCCGCGCAAATGCACGCTGTGAACGCGGCGATGGAGCGCGCGGTGGGTGAGACTGCGCTGGGGCTGGAGTCGCAGATGATTCTTTTGGCCACGGCGGTGAGCGGCTCGCCTTTCCTGGGATTGCTTGGAACGGTCTGGGGCGTGATGGACACATTTACGGACGTGGCGGTCGCGGGCTCGCCCAATCTGGCCACGATGGCGCCAGGTGTCTCGGGGGCGTTGATCACCACGGTCACGGCGCTCTGTGTCGCGATCCCGGCGATGTTCGGTTACAATTTTCTCGTGACCAGCATCCGCGGCATGATCGTGGAGATGGATAACTTCGCGGCCGAGCTGGCCTCGGAGTTCGAGCACAAATACGTGGATCACAGTGTGCGGGATCCGGAGTTTCGGAGATGAAGGCGAAGAAGGGAAAACGTCCAACGTCCAACGTCCAACGTTTA
>JBEEHO010000122.1:0-2656 GCA_041167425.1 Verrucomicrobiota bacterium
GGTTGTTGGCCCTGGGAAATTCGCCAACCATCGGTGACCAGAGTCGAAACGCGCGCCAGCAACCGGATCGCTTTCCGGACATTGGCCTCGTGTGAGTGGTCGTTCAGATCGGGATCGAAAGGCGCAAGCATGGAAACGCCGGTGCGCAGCATGTCCATCGGATGCGTGTTCTTGGGCATCAGCCGCAGCATTTCCACGACTGGCTCCGGCAATTTCCGCTCTGCCCTGAGTGCCTTCGAAAATTCGGACAGCTGATCGGCAGTCGGCAGCTCGCCTTTCAACAACAGATACGCGACCTCCTCGAAGTTCGCTTTCTGGGCCATTTCATGGATGTCATAGCCGCGATACATCAGGCCTGCGTTCGGATCGACCCAGCAAATTTCGGTTTCACCTGCCACCACCCCGGCGAGCCCGGGGCTGTAAGCTGGTTTGGTTTCTGTGCTCATATCGTTTTCCTTCTACTTCGTCGGATCGTACTCCAGCAGGTCGTAAAGTTCCTGGCGCGTTTGCATCCGATCGAGCCAGCTTTCCTGCGTGCCGCTTTTCTTCAAATCGCGCAGCATCTGGCCGGCCGCAAACATGGAAACGCGGAACGCGGTCTGGGGATAGATGACCATGCGATATCCGAAGTCGGCGAGTTGGCCTAACGAGAGCAACGGGCTCTTGCCGAATTCAGTCATGTTCGCGAGGAGCGGCGCTTTCACTTCCCTGGCGAAGTCGCGGAACTCCTCACGATTTTGCAGCGCTTCGGGAAAAATCGCGTCGGCGCCGGCGGCAAGATAGCTCTGCGCCCGTTCCACCGCCTTCGCGAAACTCTCGACGGCTCGGGCGTCGGTCCGGGCGATTAACAGAAAATCCTTGTCGCGCTTCGCCGCGGCTGCGGCTGCGATCTTTTCATTCATGTCTTCCGTCTCGACCAGCGCCTTGCCCGCGAGATGACCACAACGCTTGGGAAACTCTTGGTCTTCCATATGACAGCCGGCCAATCCCGCTCGCTCGAATTCCGCGATCGTCCGTGCCGCGTTTTCCGCGCCGCCGAATCCGGTGTCCGCATCCACGATCGCCGGAATCTTCACCGCTCGCGCGACATATCCCGCCAGTTGCGCCACTTCGGTTAGCGTCAGCAGACCGATGTCCGGCACCCCAGCGGTCGCGTTGCACAAACCGGCACCGCTGATGTAGAGCGCATCGAAGCCGGCGCGTTCGACGAGCCGTCCCATCGCCGCGTTGAACACTCCAGGCATCGCGACGCAGCCGCCGCGAATCAATTCGCGCAAACGTGCCGCGGTCGAGATCATGAGCGCTCCGGCATTTCGAGAGCCTTCATTAAATCGGAAGCGTCCCGTGCGTCCTCGAATTTCCAACAGTGTTCCAGAACGCGGTCGGCCGCGTCCTTGCCAATCTTGGGCGCGGCCAGATTGAGGAACTTCCCTTCCACCTCGGAATCTTTCAGCCGGTTCTTCGCATTGCCCAATGGGTAGTCGACGCGCTTGGTCAAGGTGCGTCCGTCTGCGAGGTTCACGTGGACAATGTTGGCGACCGCTTCCGCATAGAGCGCGGTCAATTCGTCATTTCGTTCCACTTTCACCCCTTGAAGGAACGACACGATGCCGGTCTCCGTGAAGCGCTCCGGCGCGAACTGCTTGTCGGTCACTTCGCCATCGAGCAGCGCCACCGCGGTGATGTAGGGCAAACTGTGGTCCGCCGTCTCACGCTGTTGCGGATGCCACTTCTCGGGTTCGCTCCCGATAATGTCGACCGACGCATCGTGGCTCTCGATTACCACCGTCTTCACCTGCGACAGGTCCTCAATCTGGTTACGAAGAAAAAGCGCCGCTTCGATCGCGCTCTGGCTGTGATATTCCGCCGGCCAATATTTTATGCTCGTCTTCAGGATCATCGAGACGGGGCCTTCGCCGGGGATCGCTTCCTTCGTCTTATCGAAAACCTCTCGGACGTTGCCTAACGACACGCCAAGCTCCTTCTCAAATCCCATCGTTCCTTCAAAAATTGGCGCCGGGCCGGTCATGCCCCCGCGAGCCAGGAGTGCCGCGTAAACACCGAGCCGTGCCGCGTTCGCAAAAGCCACGCCTTTCCAGTGCGAAAGCTCGCCGACCCGTGCCTGCCGGAAGGCCGCGCAATGCACGCCCGCAATATTAATGGCGTGCCGGGTCCGCTCCGGATCGAGCTTCATCAATTTCGCGCACGCGAGGGCGGTTGAGAACGCCCCGTAGGTTGGATGATCCCAGCCGCGTGCGCGGATGCTGGCTGCATCGCAGAGACGGCATTGCACTTCGTAGGCGATCGCGGTAGCGAGGATCATCTCCCTGCCGGTGGCTCCCACCGCCTCCCCCATGGCGAGGACGGCGGAAAAGTTATCGCTCGGGTGCGCCGGTTCCTTTGAAAGGTAAGTGTCGTTGTAATCGAAGTAGCGAATGCAACAGCCATTGGCAAAGGCGGCCCAATCGGGCGGCGCCTTGTGCGAGGTCCCGAAAACAGTCGCGCCGTGTTTGGCCGAGAAATCCGAAACGACGGTGCGCGCGATCGTGCATGGCTCTTCGTTCCAGGCGCCGAGAGCGCAGCCTAACGAGTCCACCAGTCGCCGTTTCACTTCATGGACCACGTTCTTCGAGAGGTCCTCAAAATTCAGCGAGCA
>JBEEHO010000123.1:0-6155 GCA_041167425.1 Verrucomicrobiota bacterium
GGCTCTTGTGTACCAAGGCGGCTGACCGTCAATTCAAGCGGGAACTCGGAACCGTCTGCCCGCATACCTTGCAGCTCAACGCGTCGCCCGATCATTCGCGATTTCCCGCTCTCCAGGAACCTCGCCATCCCGCGGCTGTGTGCTTCACGCAAGTGCGGGGGGATTATTGTCTCACTGAGAATCCGGCCAACCACAGCTTCCCGCTCATAGCCGAAGGTCTGTTCGGCCGCCGGATTGAAGTCCAGAATCACGCTTTGCTGATCGATCGTGACGATGCAATCCAGGGCCGATTCGATCGTGGACCGCATCCGCTCTTCGCTCACGCGCAGCGCCAGGTCGTTCGCCTTTTTTTCCCGGCGAAACGAGGCCGCCGCGACCGCACTCGTCAAAGCCTGAGGCAGACGCGCCAGTCGATCTTTCAAGAGATAGTCCGCCGCGCCGAGCTTGATGAGATCGACGGCCGTGTCTTCTCCCATTTTTCCCGAAACCACGATGAACGGAATCTCCAGCTTGCTCGCGTGGAGCAGGGAGAGCGCCTCTTTCGCGTCGAATTGGGGCAAATCGAAGTCGCTGATAATCGCGTCAAACCCAGAATGGAGATTCTTCACGTAGGCCGCTTTCGTTGCCACCACCTTCACTTCCGCTTTCACGCCGGCACGGCGCAGCTCGGCGATCAGCAAATCTGCGTCAGCAATGTGATCCTCGAGCAACAGAAGACTCAGAGGAGCAATTCCGGAATCAGGGCGCATAAGTTTTGGGCGAGGTATTAGAGAGAAGCCAGTAGATCCCGATCTGCCTCAGGCATTCACTGAATTGGTCGAAATCGACCGGCTTCACGATGTAGCTGTTCACCCCGAGGTGATAGCTCTCCACGAGGTCTTTATCTTCCTGGGATGAGGTCAGGACGACGATGGGTATGGTGCGCGTGCGCGGGTCTGCCTTGATCCGGCGCAGCACTTCGAGGCCCCCAATCTTGGGCAATTTGAGGTCGAGCAATATCACTTTGGGCAATTGAATGTTTCCGCGAGCGGCGTGTGCGCCGGTGCCAAAAAGAAAATCCAACGCCTCCGCGCCATCGCGAGCGACTTCCATCCGGTTCGCGAGCTCATGCTTGCGAAAGACTCGCAGCGCCAATTCCAAATCCGTCGGGTTGTCCTCCACCAACAGGATCTCGGTTTCACCGTACTCAGGCACGCGGGCCTCCCGTCAGCGTAAAGAAAAACGTGGCGCCGCGGTTGAGCTCCGCTTCCGTCCCGACCCGGCCGCCGTGCCGCTGAACGATGCGCTGGACGAGCGCCAGACCTACGCCGGTGCCTTCGTAGTCATCGGCGAGGTGAAGCCGCTGGAAGACGCCGAATAATTTGCTGGCGTATTTCATGTCGAACCCGGCGCCGTTGTCCTGAACAAAAAAAACATCCGTCTCGCCTTCTCGCCGGCTGCCGATCGTTATCACGGCCGGGTCCCTTTTGCTGGTGTACTTCAAGGCGTTCGCGAGCAGGTTTAACCAGACTTGCCTGAGCAAGGACGGATCTGCGTCGCAATCAGGCAATTCGCCGACGCAGATGTCGACCCGGCGATTTTCCTGCATCGCTTTCAAGTCTTCGAGTGCGGCCTTGACTACGCTGCTCGTGCTGACCCGCTGGACTTGGAGATCCTTGCGGCCGGTGCGCGAAAAGGTCAGCAGATCGTCAATCAATTGACCCATTTGTTGAGCACTTTTTTCCACCTGATGCAGATACCGCAAACCATCCGCATTTATCGCGGCGGAGTGATCTTCGATCACGATCCTGGAGAAGCCGCCAATCGCTCGCAGGGGCGCGCGCAAATCGTGTGAAACGGAATACGAAAATGACTCGAGATCTTCGTTGGCGGCGTTTGCTGCTTCCAGCGCCGCCGTTCGCTCCGCGAACCGGTGTTCCAGTTCCAGGTTAAGCCGGCTGACGCGCTCTTCACTGTGCTGGATCGCTGATTCAGCCGCTCGACGTTTGAGATCGAGCCGATGAAGGAGTCGTGCGGTCCACCAGATGAGCGCAAGAAAGACAACGATGAAGGCTGTCGTGAAAAGAGCGACCCCGAATTTCGTATTATACCATCCCGCGTCTTCGCCGGCCAGGCGGAGCATTCCCAATCCCGTCGGAAGAATGATGGCCATCGGAAGGAGCCGGCGCGCGACGAACCCACCGGCGGTATCGCTAGCGATAACTCCTATGGCTCCGCTTTCGGGCCGCGCGAGCAGGATCGCGATCCCCAGAGCCGTGAGCCCTACTCCGGTCGCGACAGGCGTCGGGATAAAACTGCGATCCGTAAATAAGTCCAAGAGTCCAAAGGCGTATCCGTGCAGGCTCACCACCCCGATTCCCACCACAAAAAAGCTCAATAGCTCCGCCATACGATGAGCGCGGACAGTCCGTTGGAACAGAAGAGCACCGCCGACAAGGACCAGGGCGAGCGCCGCTTTTGGAGGGATGGTACTGGCCCGCTCGAATTGCGTGCCTGGTTGCCTCGGGAAAAGCCACCCATCAATCTTGAGATTCCAGTGGAACCAGGCTGAGACAAGCGTCAGCGTGCCAATTAACACAATGGAGACGGCAAGAAATTCACCGAGGCGGCTACCGATTTTTTCGGAGTGGTCCCGATGCAGCAACAGAATCGCGGCGCTGGCGAGGATGAAACCGTAAGCGATCGCCGGATGGATCGCTACGATTACGAGGGAATGCGCCTGAGAGGCCCAACCGCCCAACGCCACCAGGGAGATCGCCCCGGTAAAACCTGCTGCGATGATCGAAGCTCGCCGCGAACTCCGAATCGTCTCAGGTTTTATGCAGGCACGCTCGGGCGACAGGATATTTGTGCCGGCAGTCGAATCGGGGTCATCCCGATTCACGGCGAGATCGAAAGGCGGAACAAACTCACCCCCCTTTGGAAGGAAGCTTGCGACTAACTCCATAGACTCCCCGCTCTTTCCAGGAAACGAGCGCCCACTGGCGTCGTTCCCTTCCGAAGCTGGGAGTGGTTGTTAATCGCGGCGGTCATATGCCTAAGAGTATCGTGGACAGTAAAGAATTATGCCGCTTCACATATTCTGAATACTACCTAGGCGTAATCCCAGGTAACGCGGTTGGATCGATGGCGCGTTCGCGTCACCAAGCTGCCAGGCACAGGCAGAAATTCCTACGCGATGAGCTTGTGGCGAAGGGCGTACTCTCCAAGCTCAGCATCGTTATGGATTCCGAGCTTCTGGAGGATGTGCGTGTGATAGGTGCTGATCGTCTTGACGCTCAGCGAAAGCTGTCCCGCGATTTCTTTGGCGCTGCTTCCCCGCGCGATCCTCAGGAAAACTTCAAACTCGCGTGGCGAGAGTGATTCATGCTGCTTCGCCTTTGTTGCACCGAATGTTTTCGCGAATCGGCTCGCGAACGCCTGGCTGACATATTTGCCGCCGGCGAGGATGATCTTGATGGCCCGCACTACTTCATCCGCCGAGCTTGATTTCAAAATGTACCCGGCAGCGCCCGCCTTGAGCGCACGAGCCGCAAAGTCTTCTTCGGCCAACAGGCTGACAATTAGAACTGGCCCCTTCGGACAGCGGTTTTGAAAATCAGGCAATAAGTCCAGCCCGCTCCGTTCGGGTTGAGTCACACCGAGCAGGATGACGTCAAATGTTTCGGTCTCGCAAAGCTTCAGCGCGACGCGGGCCTTTTCCACCCGGTAAACATGTGCCTTGAAGTTTTTCGAGATGACCTCTTCCAGGCCGACCGCGAAAATGGGAAGGCCGCTGATGATAAGGAAACTAAACGTTTTTTCAGTGACAGAGTGGCGGAGGGAGAGAGCATTCCCGGTCATGCCGCCCATACGCGCGCTTTTTGCCCTCAGCATTTTCATGATGTCACCCAGCCACGAGTTGTCCCTTCCGGCGTCCAGTGGATCTTGCCATGTCCGTTGGAGCAGGTTTCACGAGCGTCCAGGCAAGATTCAAGTTGGTCGTTACTTCGCTGAAATTTTGAAAGCCGACTGGTTTGAGCAGGTAATTCTCAGCTCCCAGCCGACGGCATTCGGCCATATCGCGACTCCGCGTCGACACGGTCATCACGATCACGGGAATTTCTCTTGTTAGCTTGTCTGCTTTGATCCGTTGCAGCACCTCCAGGCCGCTTTTCCTGGGCAGATTCAAATCCAGCAGGATGATCTGCGGAAGTGGAGCGTAACAACGGTGTTGATATGCGCCGGTGGCGAAAAGAAAATCGAGGGCCTCGACCCCGTCGCCCACCACGTGCAACGGATTTGTGATCCGCGCTCTTGCAAACGCGAGCTTCGTTAACTCGACGTCGTCCGGGTCGTCTTCCACCAGAAGAATCTCCAGCAAATTGCTCGATCTCCCGCCGTTGCTGGCCCGGTCAAAAAGCGCCGAGATGGAAAGCTTCAAGGCTTGTGCGAGCTTTTCAATGCTCACGATGGAAGGGTTTCGCGCGCCGCGTTCCACGTCGGAGACATAAGTGCGATGCAGGCCCGCGCGCTCCGCGAGCTCTTCTTGAGAAATCCCCAGCACACATCTTTCGGTCTTGATTGCCATGCCCAGGAGAGCCTTTAAGTCAATCGTGACCATTAGGTTGTAGAACACGTTAGGTTTGTGTCTTCCACAGACGATAAGTGACGCAGACGATTGTCTCGGAGAAAGGCAGCTGGAGAGAGTTCCGGGATTGCGCGCAAGGTTTCAGCGGAAACATGAAGTCCACGGCAGGCGAACCGCTACCATCCTTTTCCTCTTGGGCCGCAATCATCTCACAACCTGCAATGAGCAGTCGCGGAGCGCTATTGGGAGCAACCTTAAACTCGTGGGGAAAAAGCCTTATAATTCTGGCGGCCTCTTCGCAGGAAATCCCAGCCTTTTCTTGCGAGTCTGATCGCTCCGCAAACGGGAAAGCGCGGTGACTTCCGCATCCGCTTGAACTAAGTGTCCGACGAGACCAGGCCGGACCTGATCGCGTATCGAACCAGGCCGGGGACATCGTGAATATCCAGCCGTGCCATGAGTTGAAGGCGGTGCGCTTCCACGGTCTTGACGCTGATATCAAGCATGCCCGCGATTTCCTTCGTGTTTTTTCCCTCGGCGATGAGCTGGAGCACTTCGCGCTGGCGCGCAGTGAGGTGTTCGATCGGACCTTCCTCTCCAGCAGCGCGCTGAAGATAACTCTCGACCACGGTGCGCGAAACCGAAGGGCTAAGATACGTCTTATTTTGCGCAACGGCTTTGATGGCCAGCCCCAGCTCTTCGGCGGCAGCTTCCTTAAGCATGTAGCCGGCGGCGCCGCAGCGCAGCGCGCGCAGCACGTACTCCTCGTTCGCATGGCCGGAAAGAATCAGCACCTTCACGGCGGGGAAATCTTTCACGATGCGCGGCAGCGCTTCGAGCCCGCCTAATTTGCTCATGGAAATATCCAGCAGGATCAAATTCGGCGCGCTGGTTTTGATTAGCTCCAATGCTTCCCGCCCGTTATCTGCCTCGCCCACCACCTTGATGCCAGGCAGTTTTTCCAGCAGTGCGCGAATGCCCGCGCGCACTAGCGCGTGATCGTCAGCCAAAACAACCCGAATGACACTCACGCAGTTTTCGCGGCATGTTCTTCCAGCGCCACTGGAAACCACGCCCGGATTTCCGTGCCCTGCCCGGGCGCGGAGTGGATCTCGAAACCGCCGCGGACGAGCAACGCTCTTTCCTTCATGCTCACAAGGCCAAGGGTGGAATGCTGGGCGGGTCTTTGCTGAAGCACGGCCGGATCGAAGCCCGCGCCATCGTCGCGCACACTCAACCAGAGGCGCTCGCCTTCGTGCCGCAGGTTGACCGCAACACTCTTGGCGCCGGAGTGCCGGACAATGTTGGTAATCGCTTCCTGGGCCACCCGGAAACAATTCGTCTGGACGTCAGGATCGAGCTCAAGACCATTCACGTTGGAGGTGAAAGTGACCCGCAATCCGGCACGCTTCGCCTGCTGATCCACCAGCCAGCGTAAGGTTGGCACGAGTCCCAATTCGTCCAGCAGGGGCGGGCGAAGGTCGAGCGAAAGCTCTCTCACTTGCCGGAGCAGGCGATCGAGAAGCTGCATGCTGTCGTTGAGCCGGTTTTTGATTTTCGCGGGCACATCCGGCGCGATGATCTT
>JBEEHO010000124.1:0-6006 GCA_041167425.1 Verrucomicrobiota bacterium
CACATTCGTCGGCCTCTGGATTTTTGTTTTCAGCAGCGGCTACATGGCCGGTGACACAAACTTCACCCGCTTCTTCGCCTACCTCTCTTTCTTTTCCGCTGCGATGCTCGGCGTGGTCATCGCCAACAGCCTCCTTCTTTTGTTCGTCTGCTGGGAACTGGTCGGCCTCGCCTCCTACTTGCTGATCGGATTCTGGATTCACAAACCGAGCGCGGCAGCGGCGGCGAAAAAGGCATTCATCACCACGCGCATCGGCGATATCGGATTGTTCCTTGGAATTCTCTGGCTCTATGGCGGCACCGGAACGCTGCTCTTTTATGATGATGGGAACGGCTGCCTCGAAAAGGCGGGTCTTCTCGCGCTCGGCGGCAGCGCCACCTTCATCTCGCTGCTGATTTTCTCCGGCGCTGCCGGCAAGTCGGGCCAATTTCCGCTGCACGTCTGGCTGCCGGACGCGATGGAAGGCCCGACGCCCGTCAGCGCGCTGATCCACGCCGCCACCATGGTGGCCGCCGGCGTGTTTCTCGTGGCGCGCGTCTATCCTCTCTTCTCGTTAGGTGCGATCGATGGGGTGACGCCTTCGCTCTCCGTCGTCGTGTGGGTCGGCGTCATCACGGCGTTGATGGCGGCGCTCATTGCGCTCGCGCAAGCCGACATCAAACGCATCCTCGCCTACTCCACGGTTTCGCAACTGGGGCTGATGATGGTGTCGTTAGGCGTAGGGGGTGTTGCCGCGGGCATCATGCACCTGCTCGCCCACGGTTTTTTCAAGGCACTCTTGTTCCTCGGTTCCGGCTCGGTCATTCACGGCTGCCACCACGAGCAGGACATTCGGAAAATGGGCGGGCTGCGACAGCTCATGCCGGTCACATTTTTCACTTACGCCATCGGCATGATGACGCTCAGTGGACTGCCGCTTTTCTTTTCCGGCGCGTGGACCAAAGAGGAAATCCTGGACGCCACCGCGCATTGGCCCCGATCCCATCTGCCCCATTCCCTGATGATGGCGGGCGTTGTTCTGACGGCGCTCTACATGACGCGACAAATGATCTACGTGTTTTTCGGGCACCGGCGCGCGGCTTCGGAGCATGCCCACGAAAGTCCATCGGCGATGACCATTCCGTTAGTCGTGCTCGCGGGTTGCTCGATTATTCTCAGCCTCGTCCTCACGCCTGCGTGGCCCTGGCTGCATGATTATCTCTTGGGCGAGCCGGCTCATTTTGACGCCGGCCGGCTGATCCAGCCGATGCTTTTTGTTTCGCTCGCGCTCGTCGCGGCCGGTCTCGGCCTCGGTCTCCTTTTTTACCGCAACGCCGGCGCGACCGATCCCCTCGCCCGGACGCAGCCCGCCTTGTTCCGCTTCCTCGAAAACAAAATGTGGCTCGACGAACTTTACGCTCGAACCGTCATCGCCGCCGCGCGAATTGCAGCGCGCGCATCCGATTTGATGGATCGCTATTTCTGGGATGGACTCGTCCGCGCCGTCGGCGGCATCGGACAGATTTTCGGAATTTTCAGCGCGGGCTTTGACGAGCGCGGAATAAACGCGCGGGTCGATGAAGGCGCGAGTGGCATGCGCGGTCTTGGTCGTCTCATGTCCGTGCGGCACTCGGGACAAATCCACACTTATCTCGGCGCCATTGCTGTCGGAATGCTGGCGCTGCTCCTTCTTTACGCATGGCTGGCCTGATCACCGCGCTGATTCTCCTCCCGCTTGTCGGCGCTCTTTTCATGAGCGTCGTCCGGGAGAACCATGCCCGCGCCATTGCTCTCGGATTCAACGCGCTCACCGCGATCGTCGCGTTCGCATTGTGGTGGAACTTCGACACCGCCGCCGGTCTTCAGCTGGTCGAACGCCACGTTTGGATTCCCACCATCGGCGCCGAATACCTCGTCGGCCTCGATGGCCTGAGTTTGCTGCTGGTGTTCCTGACCTCGCTCATTTTCCCCTTCGCATTCTTCGCACAGCGCACAGGTCGCGGCTTCTGCGCGTTGATGTTGCTGATGCAATCCGCGCTCTACGGCACCTTCACCGCCCAGAATTTCATCCTCTGGTTTTTGTTTTACGAAATGAGCCTGATCCCCGCGTTCCTGCTTATCAAAATCTGGGGTGGCGCAAACCGCGACCGGGCCGCGACGAAGTTTTTTGTTTACACTTTCCTCGGCAGCGTCGCGATGTTGCTGTCGTTTCTCGGAATCTATTTCGCGAGAGGCACCTTCGATTTCGCCGCGCTCGCGGCACTCGGAAAGACGGGCCTGCTCACCGGCAACATGGCGTGGCTGGCCTTCGCCGGAATCTTCCTCGGTCTCGCGGTGAAAGTGCCGCTCTTCCCTTTTCACACCTGGCTGCCCGATGCATACGAGACCGCGCCGATCGGAGTTTCGATGGTGCTGACCGGCGTTCTCTCAAAGATGGGCGTTTACGGCTTCATCCGGTTGCTGCTCCCGCTCTTTCCTCATCAGCTCCAGGTCCTCAGTCCGTGGCTGCTTGCGCTCGCGGTCTGCTCGATCGTTCTCGCGTCGCTCGCCGCCTGGGCCCAAGCGGATTTGAAACGGATGGTCGCCTACCTGTCGATCAACCATCTCGGCTACTGCATGCTGGGTTTGTTCGCGGTCACCGCCTCGGCCACGCGGCCTTTGCTGGAAATGCAGGCGGCACTCAGCGGCGTGTTCATGCAAATCTTCAATCACGGCCTGACCGCGGCCGCGTTGTTTTACTACGTCGGTTTGCTCGAACAGCGTCGAGGCCGGCGCGGCCTCGACGACTTCGGCGGTTTGATGCAGCGCGCTCCCCTGCTTTGCGGCTGGATGAGCGTCGCGATGTTCTCCTCGTTAGGCCTGCCCGGATTGAATGGATTCATCGGCGAGTTCCTCATCTTCAAAGGCTCCTTCGCGCTCGCGCCCTGGCCGACGGCCGTGGCCACACTCGGTTTACTCTTCACCGCCATCGTCTTTTTGCGCGCCATGCAGGCGCTCTTCAGCGGACCGCTCGCCGCGAGCTGCGAGGCTTTTCCCGATCTCCGGCGAAGCGAAAAATGGATCGTCGTGCCGGTGACGCTCCTCATGTTCGTCCTTGGTCTCGTGCCGCAGTTCGCCTTCAACATCTTCAACGCAACCGTCGTCCAGATGGCGCGATTGTTTGCCTGACGACCCAGCAATGAAACGCGAATTCATCGTCGTAACCAAAATTGCGCAGTCCATTCACCTGTTGCGCGGACAGAAGGTGATGCTCAGTCAGGATCTTGCCGCGCTTTATGAAGTCCCGGTGAAGGCACTCAATCAGGGGGTTAAGCGTCACGCGGCGCGATTCCCAGCTGACTTCGTATTTCAGCTTACCACCAAAGAGTTCAACAACTTGAAGTCACAGTTTGTGACTTCAAGTTGGGGTGGAGTCCGGCGCGGGCGTCCTTACGCATTCACCGAACAAGGTGTGGCCATGCTTTCGAGTGTGTTGAACGGTCCCCGCGGCGTGAGGGTGAACATCTCCATCATGCGCGCGTTCGTGAAACGGCGCGAAGCGCTGGAGAAAAGCGGTGAGCTCGCAAGAAAATTCTCCGAGCTCGAGAAGCGCGTCGGCAAACATGACGACGAGATCGGCGCGATCATTGATGCGATCCGCCAATTGATGGCCCCGCCGCAGAAGCCTCGGCGTGAAATCGGATTCCATGTTCGGGAGAAGGCGTCGCGGTACGGCTCGCGCAAACGCTCAAGCCCCATCAGACGATGATCGCCTGGACCATTTACGTCACCTTCGCTGGCGCTTTGCTGCTGCTCTGCCTGCCGCGTCCATGCGCGCGGTGGATCGCTCTCGCTGCCGCGACAGCGGGCTTTGCCCTCAGTCTCGCCTCATTGTTTTGCGACGAGATCGTTTCGGCGCGTTTTGCGACAATCGTGCGCGTCCCCTGGGTCCCCGCGCTCGGGATGGAATTCCATCTCGCTGCCGACGGCATCAGCCTCACGCTGGCCCTGGTCACGGGCCTGACCGCGGTGAGCGCGGTCCTCTTCTCCTGGGACGTCGAGCATCGGCCTAACGAGTTCTTCTTCTGGCTCCTGCTCGTGGTCGGCGGTTCCTATGGCGTCTTCCTCAGCGCCGATCTGTTTTTGCTTTTCGTCTTTTACGAGCTCGTGATCGTGCCGAAATATTTCCTCATCGCGATCTGGGGATCGACCCGAAAGGAATACGGCGCCATGAAGCTGACGCTTTATTCGTTCCTGGGAGGCGCGCTTGTCTTTCTCGCGATCGTCGCCGCTTACGTCACCGCCGGCTCGCTCGATCTGCAGCAGCTTTCGCAATACCAATTCGCCGCGCAATTTCAGGCCTGGGCTTTTCCAGTCATGTTCCTCGGGTTCGCCGTCCTCGCGGGCATCTGGCCCTTGCACACCTGGGCTCCGACCGGCCATGTGGCCGCGCCGACCGCGGGTTCGATGCTGCTCGCCGGGATCGTGATGAAGCTTGGCGCTTATTCCGCTTTGCGCGTCGCGATGAATCTTTTCCCGGACGGATTCCATCTCTGGAGCAAATGGATCGCTGTGCTCGGTGTGATCGGGATCGTTTATGCCGCCGCTGTCGCCTTGCGTCAACGCGATCTGAAATTCGTCATCGGCTATTCGAGCGTGAGCCACATGGGTTTTGTTTTGTTGGGACTCGCCACCGCCAACGCGCTCGGCGTGGGCGGTGCAGTGCTGCAAATGTTTTCGCACGGGGTCATCGCAGCCCTCCTCTTCGCCGTGGCCGGCCGCATGATCTATCGCCGCACTCACACGCGCGACCTCGACGATCTATCGGGCCTGAATCTCGCGCGCGCGCTTCCGTTTGCCGCCTTTTCCTTTGTCATCGCATCGGCTGCGTCGATGGGCATTCCTGGTTTCAGCGGATTTGCGGCCGAAATTACGATCCTCCTAGGCGCATGGAAAACTTATCCCCTGGCCGTGTTGATCACCGGCGCTGGCATGGTGCTCGTCGCGGCGTTCACTCTGCGCGCATTAAAGAAGACTTTCTTCTCGGACGCTTCAACGTCGGGGGAGACGACCTCCGTCTCCTTCCATGCCGGTCTCCCGCCGATCACCATCGCCGAAAAACTCGGCGCCGGTCTGCTCATGTTCGCGGCTCTCGCTGTCGGCCTTTATCCAAAGTTGTTGCTCGATCGAATTCTGCCGGCCGTTGAGGCGATGCGGTGGCTGAAACCATGAACTACCTCGATCTTCTCCGCCTTGCTTCACCCGAAGTGACCGTCGTGGTGACCGCGCTGGTTGTTCTCTTCCTAGGACTCGCCAGCACGCGGGCGGCCGGAATTGGTTCTGCCGTGGCCGCCGCGGGACTTCTCTTCGCCGCCTCGGCCGTGCTCCTGTTGCCGCCGCAGGCAACGCTTTTCGGCGGCATGCTCGTCATCACGCCGCTCACCTCCCTCTTCAAGATCATCTGCCTCGCGCTCGCTTTTTTCACCGTGATCCTCGCGCGCGGTCTCAGCATTCCACATCATCGCGGCGAATATCTCGCGCTCCTTCTGCTCGCCACCATTGGGCTCATGCTTCTCGTCGGCAGCGAGGAATTGCTCATGATTTTCATCGGTCTCGAGCTCACGGGCCTGTCGCTCTACGTCATGGCCGGGTTCGATAAAACCGATCCGCGTTCCGCGGAAGCCGGGCTCAAGTATTTTCTTTTCGGCAGCACCGCCAGCGCATTCACGCTCTTTGGACTGAGTCTTGTTTACGGCATGTGCGGCACCACCGCGCTCGCGGCCATTGGTCAAAAATTAAATGCTGGCCCGTTTCCACCGTTGCTCGCCGCGGGCATCGTCATGACCCTCATCGGCTTCGCCTTCAAGATCGCAGCCGCGCCTTTTCATCTTTGGGCGCCGGACGCTTATCAGGGCGCGCCCATTCCTTCCGCTGCCTTCATTGCGTCCGGATCGAAGGTGGCGTCATTCGTCGTCCTGGGAAAAATTGTGCTCGTTGGTTTCGGGCCGGCCCAGGGCAGCGCTGCCTGGCACGCGATGATTGCCGGAT
>JBEEHO010000125.1:0-3852 GCA_041167425.1 Verrucomicrobiota bacterium
CACGAATTTCGATCGTGCGCCCAGGATCATGCAGCGCTTTCATAAGGCGCGTTTGATCGATCACCGGTATTGGGACAACTCGACGAATGAGATCAAGACCATGCGTGGGCGCGTCCGGCTCTGCCCCTATTTTTTTGTGGAAAACGGGAAGGTAACTTTGCGCGGTGCACTCGCCACCATCGTTCCCGCCGACAAGAAACTTCTGCACGGAATGCGCGACGCCATCCTCGCGCCAACTTCTGTAGCCCCTTCTGTCGCCGCTTCGGTAGCCGCCGCTCTGTGAGCGGCGTCAGGGTGCGTCCCATTCCTGAAAAAGCGTGACAGCCGCATCCGGCGGATCGAGCGCTCCGCGCTCGATGCCGAAATAAACATGGCGCGACCGAGCGCGCGATCCACCTAAAGGCATTTGGCGCGAGCTCTAACTTCGGGCAAGGTGCTCGTGCGAAGATGCAAGGTGAATTGATCGAATCGCATGTTCCCGCGCGGCTGGATCGATTGCCGTGGAGTCGCTGGCACTGGCTGATCGTTATCTCGCTCGGAGCGACCTGGATTCTCGACGGCCTCGAGGTGACGCTGGCCGGTTCGCTCGCTGGCATTCTCACGCGCCGCGAAGCGCTCGGTCTGAGCGATGCGCAGGTGGGCGCGAGCGCGACTTTCTATCTGGCCGGTGCGGTCATCGGCGCCCTGCTCTTCGGATATGGCACCGATCGTCTCGGACGGAAGAAATTATTTTTCATCACGGTCGCCGTCTATCTCGCAGCCACGGCGCTCACGGCGTTCTCGTGGAGTTTTGCCAGCTACGCATTTTTTCGCGCGCTAACCGGCGCAGGTATCGGCGGCGAATATGCGGCCATCAATTCTGCGATCGACGAGCTGATTCCGGCGCGGGTGCGGGGCCGCGTGGATTTGATGATCAACGGTTCGTATTGGATCGGCGCCGCGCTCGGCGCTGCCGCCACCATCGTGCTTCTTGATCCACGACGGCTGCCGGTCTGGCTTGGATGGCGCCTCGCGTTTGGCATCGGTGCCATGCTCGGGCTCGTGGTGATTTTTTTCCGTCGATGGATTCCGGAGAGTCCGCGCTGGCTCATGATTCACGGCCGAAATGACGAGGCGGAAAAGATCGTGGACGAAGTGGAACGGATGATCGCACCGTCCGCCCTTCCTCCGCACAATGAGCCCGCGACGCGAATTCGGACCCGGACTCACACTCCCTGGCGCGAGATCTGGCAGACGATCGTGCATGAGCACCGCCGCCGCTCGATCCTGGGTTTTGTCCTGATGCTGACGCAGGCCTTTTTTTATAACGCGATCTTTTTTACCTACGGCCTCGTGCTGATGCGATTTTACCAGGTGCCGTCGGAAAATGTGGGCCTGTATCTTCTGCCCTTCGCGCTCGGGAACGTGCTCGGACCATTCGTCATCGGGCACCTCTTCGATACGATTGGGCGCAAGCCGATGATCAGCGCGACTTACGCCATCGCCGGTATTTTGCTCGCGTTGACCGGATGCCTTTTTCACGCCGGTTTGCTCACAGCCCAAACGCAGACGCTGGCGTGGACGCTGATTTTCTTCGTGGCCTCGGCCGCCGCCAGTTCCGCCTATCTGACGGTGAGCGAGATTTTTCCACTGGAAATTCGCGCGATGGCGATCGCGCTTTTCTACGCCATCGGAACGCTGGTGGGTGGAGTGGGAGCGCCGATTTTGTTCGGCTGGATCATCGGCACGGGATCGAAGAACGCGCTCTTCGCCGGTTATCTCGTCGGGGCGGGGTTGATGATTTTCGGCGCCCTGGTCGAAGCCTGGATCGGGGTGCCGGCGGAGGGGCGATCGCTGGAAAGTGTGGCGGCGCCGCTATCGAGTCGGGACGTTCACTAAGAGTTCGCGGCGATAGACCGAGCCGCTCGATGTCAGCTCGCTGGAATTAAGCGAGAAGGATTCGACGTGAATCATTACGGCATCGAAGGCAGCGTGCGCACGGAGAAAAGGCCGCACCGATTCCGCCGAAACATCCCGGCAACGCGCGAGAGTAATGTGTGGATGAAACGAGCGCAGATCGGGCTCGAGTCCCGCTCCGATCGCGGCTTCCTGCACCCGCTGGTGGAGTTGAAAAAGATGCGGATGGCCGTGGCCGACTCCAACCCAAAGAACGTTCGGACGTCCTTTGCCGGGAAATGTCCCAAGGCCGCAAATGGGAAGGAAGAAAGCTTTCCACTCGATCGCGTGGAGATTTTTCTTGAGGGCTTCTTCAGCCTCGTCCGAAACGTCGCCGAGAAAACTAAGAGTGAGATGCATCTGTTCCGGCGCGAGCCAGCGGACGCCGCGCATGTGCGGATCCAACTCCGCCAGGCATCGCGTAATCGATTCCGGAAGCTCGATGCTAACGAAGAGCCGTTTCGTGCTCATTCGTAATTTCAGCCGCTAGGAAATGTTCCGGCCGGCTTCGTTGTTCCGCGCGGCCGTGCGATCGGCAAAGCGCGCGAGCCATCCCGGCATCGACGTCTCGGAACGGCTCTCCCAGCCGGATCGCAATGTGTCGCCATCGGGATCGCCCGGCGACGGCAGAAGAGAGTTCCCTGCCTTCAGTGCGCTGCCAAAAATATTTGGGAAGATCGCGTTACCGATAACCAGCGCGCGGGCTGAGAACGGAATCGTCAGGGAAGGCGAGCCTCGCCGGCACGCGGATATTATTTTCGCCGCGGCCCGCTCGCCTTTGAGAGAAATGAAGGGCAGCGCCGCGGAGATCGCGAACCAGGTGTATTCGGCAGGGTGATTGCCTTTGAATTTCGCGTTCACGTGCGAGCCGGTCCGCATCATTCCGGGAGCGACCGTGGTGACGTAAATGTTATGGCGCGCCAATTCCGTCCGGAGCGCGTCGGACAAACCGACGAGCGCAAACTTGCTCGCGCAATACGGCGCGAGATGAGGCATGGCGATCTTTCCTCCGATGGAAGCGATGTTGACGATGCGCCCCTCGCCGCGCCGGCGCAGATGCGGGATCGCTTTCATGATGAGGTGGAACGGCGCCCAGAAATGGAGGTTCATCGCACGCTCGAAATCTTCGCGCTGCATGTGCTCGAGCGGGCCGACCTCGATGATGCCCGCGTTATTAATCACGACGTCGAGCCCGCCGAAATAGCCAACGACTTCCTGCAGCGCATGATCGATCTGCGCGGGATCGAGCAAATCGCACGAGATCGTCAGCACGTCGCCGCCGCGCTCGATCAGTTCATGGCGCGCTCTCGCCAATTCATCGGAGTCGCGGGCGAGCAGCGCGACTCGAGCGCCCTGGGCACAAAGTTGCCGGGCCAGAACCAATCCGAGACCGCGCGATCCGCCGGTGATCAAAATCACTTTCTTCGCGAACGAACAGTGCCGGCGTGTCGCTCGAGAAATCAGCGAGCCAGCCAGAGCGACGCCGCCAAGCGCAAGAATAAGGGAACGCTTCATTGATTTTGATTCGAATCGTTGGGCAGAGACGGCCCTGTAGCCGCCTCGCTATGCGAAGCGCGAGAGCAAACCTCCTTTTCCCCTGCTTGGGCGCGGCCCTCGCGACGCGCAGCTCGGCGGCTACAGGACTGAGATATTTTCGGTCGAGCGATCTTCCGCGGGCTTCTTTACACAAAAGGCTAGAGCGGCGCCGGTCAGACAAAGCAACGCACCCATCAAAAATGGCGTGCGCCCATATTGCGTGAGGGGCTTTGGCAGATCCAACATCAATAACCATCCTCCGAGCAGCGGACCGAGAAGCCGCCCGGTGCTGCCCGCGGATTGCATGACGCCGAGCGCGCGCCCCTGCCAGCTGCGTTCGATCATTTGCGAGGCCAACCCGCTCAACGGCGGGCTGGCGAA
>JBEEHO010000126.1:0-2510 GCA_041167425.1 Verrucomicrobiota bacterium
GGAGCGAATGCGCTCTCGGTGATTCGTCAGGCGAGCGCGACGGACGCGCCGCGTTTGCGCTCGCTCGCTCCGTCGCTCAATCGCGATTTGGAGACAATCATTGCGCACTGTTTGGAGCGCGATCCCAAAGCGCGCTACCGATCCGCGGGCGATTTGGCGGAGGACCTCGAGCGCTGGCTCGATGGCCGGCCCATTCTCGCGCGACCGGTCCTCGTCCCGGCCCGGATCTGGCGCTGGTCGCGGCGCAACCCGCTGCTGGCGATGGCGGCAACCGGCTGTCTTCTCCTGGTGGCGGCCGTCGCCGGATTGCTGATCCACACACGCGCCTTGGGGAGCGGCGCGGCGTCGGTGCGGGACAAAAGCATCGCGGTGCTTCCCTTCGAAAACCTCACCTCCGATGAGGAGAATACTTTTTTTACGGCGGGCATGCAGGACGACATCCTGACCAGCCTGGCAAAAGTGGCGGACTTGAAGGTCATCAGCCGCAGTAGTGTGCGCGACTACAAACCCGGCGCGGCGCGAAAGTTGGACGAAATCGCGAAAGCGCTGGGCGTGCGTTACCTCCTCGAAGGAAGTGTTCGCAGGGCTAACGGCCACATTAGGATCAACGCGCACTTAACCGACGCGTACACCGGCGCCCAACTTTGGGCCGAGCAATACGATCGCAATCTCCCAGACGTGTTCGCCGTCCAAGGTGAACTGGCGGAAGCCATCGTCGACCGGCTGCGCGCGAAGCTTTCTCCTACTGAAAAGTCGACGATGGCGATGCGTCCGACCACCGATCCCGTCGCCTACGGTCTCTACGTGGAAGCGAGAGGGCTTATCGCCGGCGCCATGGGTTCGAAAGACGCGGCGGGCAACATGAAAAAAGCGGTGGAACTCCTCGATGAAGCTACACAGCGCGATCCTTCCTTCGTGCTGGCCTACTGCCATCTCGCCCGAGTGAACGAAAATTTATATTGGAACGATATGGATCACACCGCGCAGCGGCTCGACCTGGCCAAACGCGCTGTCGACGCCGCCGTACGCCTTGGTCCAGATCTGGGTGAGACCCATCTGGCCGTCGCGCGCTATCATTATATTGCGTTTCGTGGTTACGACTCCGCCGGCGGCGAACTCGAGCTCGCCCGACGCGCCTTACCTAACGACACCGACGTGCTCGCCCTGGCCGGGCTAATTGGACGCCGTCAGAACCGGTGGCCCGAGGCGCTGCGTGATCTCCAGCGGGCGAATGAACTTGACCCTCGGAATGGCGAAATTATCCGCGCGCTGGCCGACACTTATTTCGAACTGCGCCGATACAAAGAAATGGAGCAACTGTTGAATCGCACCCTTGTGAGCATTCCGCGCGATGCCCTTGTCGTTTACGCCAAACTGGCCGACTGCTATTTTGCCCGGGGAGAGCCGAAGCGCGTCCTTCCATTTTTCGAAAAGGGTCCGCCGGGCATGGCTGCGACGCCCTACGGTGCCTTCTATCGCTTCACTACCGCGTTTTACCTGCGCGATTACGAAGCAGCGCGGGGCTTTATCAACGGTGGTCCTCCAAATATTCCGGATTCCATGAAAGGACCCTCCTGTCCCAAGGTGTGGTTCGAAGCCTTGATTGCGCACGCCCAACAACAGAAGGAGCAGGCCCGGACAGCGTTCGCGGAGGCGCGCATTATTTTGCAAGCCGCGCAGGAGAAGGAGCCCGAAGATCCCGCCCGGCTTAGCGCCATTGCGCGGATAGATGCGGCGCTCGATCGCAAAGATGACGCCATTCGAGAGGCGAAGGAAGCGCTGGCGCTTCGTCCGCTGGCGATGGATGCAATGGACGGACCGATGCTGGCGACAAATCTCGCGCTCGTTTATGCATGGACGGGAGAGCGCGACCTTGCGCTCAAGCAGCTGGCCGCGGTGGCCAGGATTCCCGCCGGTCCATCCTACGGTGATCTCGCGCTCAATCCAAAATGGGACTCGCTTCGCGACGACCCGCGCTTCCGCAAAATCGTCGATTCGCTGCGGCCAGAGCGTTAGCAACTACGTGGCTGCGCCGGTGGCTCAAATTTCTCCAGCGGCTTCACCAGGTTTCCCGGCAACGGCCGGACGCGATCGTAAATGCGATCGGCGATCGGCTTGGCCACGAGATAACCGGCGGCGAACATTTCCATCCGCGCGTCGAGGTTATCAATGTAGTTGAGCGCCATGGCTTCCGGAGTCTTCGGACTCACGGGGGAACCGAACTGCGGTTCGCCGTGATGCGCGCCAATCAAATGGAGCAGGTGCATCCGGACATCTTCCGAGGAAGGCAAGAGTGCGGCCCAGGCGCGCGCATTTTCTTCGGTGAGCACTCTGCGCCAAATCGAATTGACCAGCTCGAGGCCGATGGAAATGTGGCCCAGCAATTCGCCGCGTTCGTCGTATCCCATGGTGAACCCGGTCTCGGGGAGATGGTTTTCCCAGAGCTTTCCGGAGTCGTGAAATAAAACGCCGGCTATGAGCAGGTCGAGATTCAACTGCGGATAAAGTGG
>JBEEHO010000127.1:0-3070 GCA_041167425.1 Verrucomicrobiota bacterium
ATACGATCGAGCTTGGACGCGCATCCCATCTCAGTGTCCAGATTGTGCAACGGCCGTTCGACACTCACGCAGCCCAATGGAACTTCGGGCTGGAGCAAGTCCGCACCCCATGGGTCTTGGCGCTAGATGCGGATTATGAATTGCCCGCTGAGTTCGAGGGTGAAGTTTCCCGACTTGCACCCGCGGCGGAGATAACCGGTTATGAAGCCGAGTTTGTCTATTGCATTTTCGGGCGCCCATTGCGGGCGACGCTTTACCCGCCGCACCCCGTTTTGTTTCGGAAAGATCACGGCCGTTACGTCGACGAAGGTCATACTCAGGTCCTGCGGCTCTCCGGAAATTTGCAGCGCCTTAACAGCCGGATCTTGCACGATGATCGCAAGCCCTTGAGTCGATGGATTCAGTCTCAAGACCGCTACTGCAAAATCGAAGCGCGACACCTCATCTCCACTCCAACTGGTAGCCTCAAATATCAGGACCGGTTGCGGAAAGGGATCTATTTCGCGCCGGCCGCGATGTTCCTTTATCTGCTTTTTGGTCGCGGCTTAATTCTCGATGGCTGGCCAGCGTGGTATTACGTTTGCCAGCGCACGATTGCGGAAATGCTGCTTTCTCTTCGCTTGGTGACAGAGCGCGAACATCTCGAAGATTCTGCGAGCCACTCCGCCGGAATTACCGGTGAGGAGACTGTTCCTGACATCGGACAGAATTTACGCTAGGATGACCAGAGAGTTGGGGCCACAGCGGGGCGCGTTCCCTGCTTAATAGTCGCCGTACCAATGACGCCAGTGCAAAATTTCAGAGCAAGCGCTGTCGCGGCGGATTCCGCCGAGCCAGGGAAATGGGTAGCGGACACGGTCGTGGCGCGCCGACGGAGTTTCACTTCGGCTTTCGCCGCCAACGACTGGATCGTCGGCCTCGCTTATCTCGCGATCGACATTCTGAGCTGGATCGTCATCTACGGAGTGATCAGCTATCTTCGCAGCGATAATTTCCTCGTCGGTCCGTTTGAGTTCCTGCTCGTGGACGTGGTCCAGTTGGTGGTGATTTGCCAGGCGCTTTTCATGATTGGCGGCTACGATCGGAACAACGATACGCGCACCCTTACCTACACGGCCGAGCACATTCTCGCGATCGCGGGCGCGGCGGCGATCAGCTCATTGCTCGTTTACGCAGCGGCCACGTTCGACAGCTCCATGAAACCGAGCCGCAGCGCTGTGCTCCTGAGTTTTCTCGCCTTTCTGCCCTGGACACTTTTGTATCGGCGGGTCATCCGAGGCCTCGTCGCGGAGTCCACCGCCGGCCGGGCCTTTCTCGTGATTGGGAGTGGCGAACTCGCGGCGCGTTTCTATGAAACCTACCGGCACTCCGGCAATCGGCAGCGGCTCGAGTTTGTCGATGTCGAACGGGCCAGGGTCGGAGAACACATTGCCGGCGGCGATTCGCCGATCATCGAAGGCGATTTGGAAACGAAGCTGGCGAATCTGAGCGATCGTTATAGCGGCGTGGTTCTGGCGGAGCGAGTGGATCGCATTCGGCCGGACCTGCTGGATCACCTGGTGCGGACGCAATTTCAACGAACACGCGTCTATACTCTGGAGTCTTTTTACGAGGCGCATTGGAAACATGTGCCGGTGCATTCGATCGATCCTTTCTGGCCGCTCCAAATGGGTTTTCAGCTGGCCCGGAATTCTCCATATCATTATTTGAAGCGACTGTTCGATGTCGCCCTGGCGGTCGTGTTATTGGTTATTGTTTCGCCACTCATCGCCTTGATCGCGCTCGCGGTTCGTTTCTGCGATGGCGCGCCGGTGCTCTTTCGGCAGCCGCGGGTTGGGCGGGAAGGCGAGGTCTTTACCGTTTTCAAATTCCGAACCATGCGCGCCGACACATCGAGCGATCAGTCCTCCGACATCTACACGCGCGAGGACGATCCGCGCGTGACCGGGTTGGGGCGGTGGCTGCGCAAGTTGCGGCTGGATGAGCTGCCGCAGCTTTTCAACGTCTTACGCGGCGACATGAGTTTGATTGGGCCGCGCGCGGAGTGGATTAAATGCGCGGAGCGCTACGAACAGAAGATCCCATTCTATCATTTCCGGCACTTAGTGAAGCCGGGGATCACCGGTTGGGCGCAGGTGAATTACCCGTATGGCGAGAGCGACGAGGATGCGGTCGAGAAGCTGAAATACGATCTTTATTACATCCGGCACTATTCGCTGAAACTGGACGCGATGATCGTGCTCAAGACCGTGCACACGGTGCTATTCGGAAAAGGGCGGTAACTCCAGAGGTCGGATGTCGAAGGTCACCGGGCTTCCCGATTGTCGCGTAAAGAGAAGTAGAAATAGTTTTCTACTTTGGCTTTTCTCCTTTCTACTTTGGCCGCATGGCGCGGCCGCGCATCATCCAATCCATCAGGGAACGAGGGAGCCTGCGCGATCTGGCGCGCTGGCTTTTTCTAGGGACCCTCGTCATCGCGCCGTGGCTTTACGGTGGGACCACGGCGTGGTCCATCGAAATCATAAATGGAATGCTGGGTCTCACGCTCGCGCTTTGGGTTGCTTCACTTCTGCTCGACCGGCGCTGGCCGCTGGTCCCGCGTCGCCTCGTCATAATCGCCGCGATCATTCTGTTTCACGGCTGGTGGATGGTCGCGAACGCGAGCGCGATTTACGATTCCACTTTTTTCATGCTTGTTCCGATCCGGACGATCCTTCCCGGCGCCCCCGGTTCCAGCGATCAAGTATTGAGTCTGGTGTGGATGCTCCGCGCGACTGCGTTGCTTGGCGTGGCTTGTCTTGCGGCAGAACTATCGCAGCGACCTGTCTGGTTCCTGCGCCTCTGGTATACCATCGCGCTCGCAGGAGGATCGATCGCTTTGTTCGGATTGCTCCAAAAAGGAACGGGGGCGCAGATGATTTTTTGGCGGAGCCTGGACGGCGCTCCTGAGTTCAAGACGTTTTTCGCCACCTTTTACTATCACGCCAATGCAGGCGCATTTCTGAACCTGGTGCTTCCCACGATTGCAGGACTGGCTCTGTGGATCGTGGCGCGTCAGCGGTCCCCCGTC
>JBEEHO010000128.1:0-7641 GCA_041167425.1 Verrucomicrobiota bacterium
GATTTCCGGGCGGACCTTTACGACCAGTTTGGGAAAGGTCCCCGCGTCGCCCGCGCTGATTTTGATTTCGATGTCGGTGCAGCGCGGGTCCGTTTTGAGAGCTGCGATGTACCGATTCACCTTGTCAGCAGGTCCGGCGAGCGTGGCGTTGATTCCTTCCGACGCGATGAGGACCCGGCCTTTCAATCCGAGCGAAGAGCAAAGTGCGCGCTGCTCTGCCGCAAAGACATCGGCGTCAGAGATCGCGACATACTTATAGAAGAGGATGACGGGATATACTTCCCGCGTCGGCGGCGGGCCGAGATTTGCGGAAGCGGTCATCGGGTTTTCCTTCAAAGCAATGACAACTGGGAGTCCGCCACATCGACAGTGGCAAATCGCACGCCGAGTCCAATCAGCCGCACGCTTTTTTTCGTGCGCGCGAATCCTTCCGCGAGCAGCGATTGAAACTGGTCGAGGGTGGGGGGCAGTCCTGCGCGTTCGACAGTAGTGCGGGTAAAATCGTGAAACTTCAGCTTCACGAAAATCTTGGTCACGGCCCGGGCCGATTCCTTCTGGTCGAGGTCCGCCATCAATTCCTCGAATAACTCGGGAAGTTTTTCCTCGCACTCAGTCAGCGTCTCGAGATCGGCGGAGAAGGTCTCTTCGTTGCTCAACGACTTGCGTTCCCGATCGGGTTCGACCGGGCGCTGATCGATCCCGCGGCAAAGATCGTAGAGTTCGATTCCAAATTTCCCGAACTCTGCCTGCAACGTCATCCTCGATAATCGCTGCATCTCGCCGCAGGTCGTGATTCCGAGTTTTTCCAGCTTCTGTTCGGTCACATCGCCAATTCCCCATAACTTGCGCACCGGCAGCTTCTCCATGAACTCCGGCACCTCTTCGGGTTTCACTTCAAACTGGCCATTCGGCTTTTTCAGGTCGCTCGCGATTTTCGCCACCAGCTTGTTCGAGGCGATGCCGGCCGAAGCGGTGAGTTTCGTTTTGCGAAAAATCAATCCGCGGATGACCTGGGCGAGCGGGCCCGGTGCGCCCGGATGGGCGGTCACATCGAGATACGCTTCATCAAGCGAAAGCGGTTCCACCAGCGGCGTGAAACGATGCAGGATCTCGCGAATGGTGGCGGATTCTTTCCGGTAAACATCGAAGCGCGTCGGCAGGATGATGAGCTGCGGGCAGCGTTGCAGGGCCATGAAAGTCGGCATGGCCGAGCGCACCCCGAACTTGCGGGCCTCGTAGTTGCAGGTCGTGAGGACGCCCCGGCGATCCCGCGCGCCGCCCACACCGACCGGCTTTCCTTTTAGCGCCGGACGATCCCGCACCTCGATTGCCGCGTAGAAGCAATCCATATCGAGGTGAATGATGGCGCGATGCTGTGGGTCTGCCTGCACACCATCCACTTTGCCGCAGGAGAGCGAGCGTTTCCAGTCGGCCCTCTGCCGCGGTCAGAGCGAAGGGACCGCGATCCTTCCGCTACCGATACCGATGCGGCTGGCCGCGCGCGGGGTCGTACGCGTCGGCCAGCTCGCAACGGAAAATTTAGCTTTGCGGGTTACGCGACTGGCCGGGCAACGGTCGAGGCCGCAGGTCCCACGTATTGGGCGCTACCGAAGGCAAGGATTGGGAAAAAGATGAAACCAAGCAAGGCGAGGCCAATACCGAAGCCGGCGCCTTTTCCGAAACTTTTCGCCAGATCAATCGCGAGAATGAAAAGGATGACGATGTTAATGCAGGGTAGGAATAGCAAGATGATCCACCAGGCCGGACGTCCCACGATTTTGCACCAGACGATGATGTTATAAATCGGAACGATCGCGGCCCAGCCAGGCTCGCCCGCCTTGGCGAAAACCTTCCACATGGAAGCGACCATCAGCAGGATGAAAAGCCCGTAACAGGCCCACCCGACCGGGCCCATTTGATAATGGGCGTTGTAATTATAATCGAAGTCTTGCGCGAAGAATGTCGCGATGGAATGAAGCGGGAATTGGATGAGCGATGTCATAGTTTGTTTGGTTTTTGTGAAGTGGACGCCAGAGATAGGGATCGCCTATGAAGATTGCAATCATAATCTTTTGCGGAGAAACCCGCCGCCCCAGCGCCCTCGGAAACCGCCTCGGGGCGAAACCGGCTCTCCTTCTCTCTTCCCCGCCGCGTCGGAAGAATCTGCGTGAATCTCTGCCCTTGGTAGCTGATCTATTCCGGTCATGAAATTCACTTACTACGGTCATGCCTGCTTCTCAGTGGTCGCCGGCGGCAAAATACTTCTCTTCGATCCGTTCGTTTCGCCCAATCCTCTCGCAAAGAAAATCGAGGTCGGAAAAATCGAGGCGGACTTCATTCTTGTTTCCCACGGTCACGGCGATCATGTCGCCGATGTCGTCGCTATCGCCGCGCGGACTGGCGCAACCGTCATCGCCCCATATGAGGTCGGATCGTGGTTCGAAGGCAAAGGGGTTAAGAACGTCCGGGCCATGAATCATGGCGGCGCGGCCACCATGGATTTCGGTCGCGTGAAACTCACCAGCGCCATTCATAGCAGCTCGATGCCGGACGGCTCCTACGGCGGGAATCCGTGCGGCTTCGTCATCGAATCCAGTGACGGCAATTTTTACTACTCCGGCGACACCGCGCTCACCTGGGACATGAAGCTGGTGGGCGCCGGCCCGAAATTAAACTTCGCCGTCTTTCCGATCGGTGATTTTTTTACCATGGGAATCGAAGACGCAATTCGCGCGGCGGAATTCGCCGGCGTGTCCAAATTTGTTGGCGTCCATTACGACACGTTTCCGCCGATCAAGCTCGATCATGCCGCCGCCTCGGCTGCGGCGCACGCAGCCGGGCAGGAGCTGCTCCTGCCCGCGATCGGTGAAACTATCGTGTTGTAACGGCCGAAATCGGATTCTTTCTCCGCGCATGACAGCGGACGCGATGCGGCATAATGTCGTGTCCATGAAATCGATGATCTCGGCTCTGGCGGTGTTGACGTTGTGTTGCGCGAGCGCGGTGCGCGGCGAAGGAGAATATAAATTCATCAAGGAGATCCCGATCGGCGGTGAGGGGGGCTGGGATTATTTGTCCGTCGATGCGCAGGCCCACCGGCTTTATGTGACGCACGCCGGCAAGATCGTCGCGGTGGACCTCGAGAAAGACGCCATCGCGGGCGAGATCGCGGACACGCCGGGCGTGCATGGATTCGCGGTGGCGGCCGATTTGGGACGCGGCTTTTCCAGCAACGGCAGAGAATCGAAGGCGAGCATCGTTGATCTGAAAACGCTCGCCACGATTTCGAAGGTGGACACCGGTGAAAATCCGGATGCGATCCTGTATGAGCCGGGGCGCGGCGAAGTCTACACCTTTAACGGCCGCGGAAAATCCGCGACCGTGTTCGACGCGAAGACGGGAAAGGTCACCGCGACGATTCCGCTTTCCGGCAAACCGGAGTTCGCGGCGGCCGACCCGAAAGCAGGCCGCGTTTATTGCAACATCGAAGACAAGAGCGAAGTCGTGGCCATCGACACTTCCTCGCACAAGGTCGTCGCGACCTGGCCGCTGGCGCCGGGACAGGAGCCGAGTGGAATGGCGTTCGACGCCGCGCATCAACGTCTGTTCATCGGATGCAATAACAAGCTGATGATGGTGATGGACTCGGCCAGCGGGAAGATCGTCGCCTCGGTGCCGATTGGCGCCGGAGTTGACGCGTGTGCCTTTGATGACGCGACCCAGCTCGCCTTCAGTTCGAACGGCGAGGGGACCGTGACCATCGCGAAGGAAGAAACGCCGGACAAATTCACCGTAATCCAGACTTTGAAAACCGAGCCGCGCGCGCGCACGATGGCGCTCGATCCCGTGACGCATCGGATCTATCTCGCCTCCGCGAAGTTCACGCCGCCGCCACCACCACCACCTCCACCGCCAGCGGACGCCCCGCATCCGCCTCCGCCTCCGCCGAACGCGCCACCACCCCGTCCGGTTATCGCGCCGGGCAGTATGAAGGTGTTGGTCTACGGCATGTGACCTACTGTCAGAACCAGCCAGCTGAGCTGGGATCGAAGGTTCTCTTTAAGAGAATCATCACGCTAACAGCTCCATGCTGGCCATAACGCGTTCATGTCGGAATCGACCGCGTTAAAAAAACCCGCGGAGAAAGGCCGCCGCTTCATCCGAGATGCCGGCAATCTTGTTCGTGGCCTGCCGATAGAATTTGAAATTGAGCTCCGTCTCGGGTCGACCGTCGTTCCAGTCGGAAAAAAGTGTGAGCTCGCTCCGCCCCAGGCGCCGCGTGGCCAGCGCGGTGCGTCTGATCGTGACGCTCACGCGCGGCGTTTGCCGGGCGACTCCGCGGTTTATCGCGATCGCTTTGGCCGAAGTAACAATGCCGCTCGCGATAAGACCTGGACCGCCTTCATTCTCGCTCGCGAAGAGAAAGATCGTATCGCCTTTGGCGATGTTCCTGCCGCCGTACATCGTCTTCTGCGCGCTGAACGTGAAAGTCTCCGCGCGCGGATCGCCTACATCGGCTTTGATTGCGTAGATCATTCTCTCGTCTTGCACCATCAATTCAATGGCCGCCAGGCCTAACGAAAATGAAACGGACTTCCAAGCCGTTCATGGACGGGAAGCCCGAAGGGTGAACGAATGGCATGAGTGCATCAATAAGATCAGCGACTCCGAATGCTTTCGGAGTTCGCCGGATCGTCTGGTTTCGCGACGTTCTGTTCTGATCATGGGTGCGTCAGTTATGTGCCGCTTGGGAGACAGCAAAGCTGTCTTCCAACATCTGAAAACGGACAATCTCATCGTTGGATACGGTGAGGACGATAGCGAAGTCCGTAGCGACGACTTTGCCGGTTCGCTTGAGCTTCGACGCGAGCGAGCCGACGATCACTGCTCGCCTGTCGCTGGCCAGAATGTCGTGAACCTCAAAGCTGATTCGCTCAAGCATGGCGCGCGAATCACGAACGAAATCTGTGAGAGCGGCTCTGCCGGACTTGTGGCCGATCCACGGTAAAACGCCGGTATCCCCCGCAATATCCCACTCCAGCGTCTCGCTAAATAGCTTTGCGATTTCGGCCGGTTCCGCGTCACTGCTCATGCGTCGGAGAAACTCTTGAGCGAGCTGGACGGTATCGTTCTGATTCATAGACATCTCATGGATTATATGCGCACGAGCAGCCTAACGAGAAAGAGATCAGCTGCGGCTACTGGAACCGGGCGTCAAGTGTAACGAAAGTAATCTAATCATGGAAAGTGCATCTTCACCAGGCGCGCGCTCTCGGCCCAGAGCCTCTCGGCCAGTTCGTCGTCGAGCGCGAGCTTCGACGGCTCCTTCGGCTCGAGCTGGTTGAAGTAGAGGCCGGTCTTGCCCTCGACCTCGGCGCTCAAGGCAAGCTGCACGATCGACTTCGCGGCCTTTTCGGGCGTGATCATGATCAGCTTTTTCGCCACCCAGATCATCGGCTGCATCCATCCCGGCGCCACGTCCCAAATCCCCGTCGCGACGGCGCCGGGATGCACCGCGTTCACCGTCACGCCCTTGCCCTCGAGCCGCTTCGCGAGCGCGCGGGTGAACATCACGTTGCCGAGCTTGCTGCGCCCGTACGCCTTCGTGATGCTCCAGCCGCGGCGCTCGTAGCCGAGGTCTGAGAGGTCCATCGTGGCATGGTAGTGCTCGACGGACGCCACGTTCACGACGCGCGCGGGCGCGCTCTTCACGAGCAGATCGAGCAGCAGGTTCGTGAGCAGAAATGGCCCGAGGTGATTCACCGCCAGGGTGCGTTCGATGCCGTCTGCAGTGACCTCGCGCCGCCGCGTCGCCAGCCCCGCGTTGTTCACCAGCACGTCGAGCCGGTCGTACTTCGCGAGCACGTCGGAAGCGAGCTTGCGGATCTGCGCCTGCGAGCCAAAGTCGCAGAGCCACGAGTCCGGGGCCGCGGGCACGCCCGCGCGGCGTTTCACCTCGTCGACCGCCGCGTTCATTTTCTTTTGGTCGCGCCCGACGAGCATCAGCCGGTTCCCCTGCCGCGCGAGCGCGACGGCCGCTTCGAGCCCGATGCCGCTCGTCGCGCCGGTGATCAAGATCGTCGACATGTTACGACCCTAGCATGATGGCATGATGAATGTGTGATGAAGCGCCGCATTTCCGGCTCCATCGAGATTGGCGGGACTAAGTTGTAAGAAATCTTTGGAATTCGACATCAGACCTGCCGGCACGTTGGAAATCGGCGGCGAAATCTGGCGCCTGGCCGGCCTCAGGATTCGATCCGTCGCGAGCCGCACCGGCTCGGAAGCCTAACGAAATCTTAAGCTAAAAACTAAGACCACTTTGGAACGTGAGGCGCGCCCGTTGCCTAACCTGAGCACAGGTTAATCCGCCCTTGTTCGACGCCTTGGATTGGGCCGCCTCCATGTTCCTCTTCCAATCAGATCGCATTGATCAACTGGCGCTCCGGCCGCGGTCGGCGCACGGATAGGAGTAAGAGCCGCTGGAAACCAGACCCAACGAGCCAAAGGAAGAGGAAGCGCCTCCGAAGAACTCAATAACCCACTACTCAAGACCTACACCGATGAACTAAAAAACCAACCCTCACCTGCAATCCACCCTTGACTCTCTATCTAGGAGTTAGACCTGCCGGCGTCTATCTCGACTGATTGCGACGACAACGAACCAAAGCCCTCCTGCGGAACCTAAAATAATCGCCAACGCCTGGAGAGTGTCGCCGATCTTGCGTTCGGCGAATACCTCGTCGAACTCGTACAATCCTGACGCCACAGTATGATAATACATCTTGTTAGTGTATTTCCAGTCGGCATGCATGCGGATTCCAAGGCCCACAAGGAGCATCACGGCTGCAACGGCCAATAAAGTGACGGGGTATTTCATTCAGCTACCTATACGTGAAGCTCCAACTGAGCTAGAAGAAGCAATGCCAACAGGCCGAAAGCGACACTTCATAGGTCTAAGCGAGAACAAGATGAGCGACTCCGAACGCTTTCGGACTTCGCTCCATCGCCTGGTTAGACCTATTCATAATTCAAGCAATGCTTTGCCGCCACTGATGACGCGAATGTGCTTCTTCCCGTCTGATCCATTCACGCTCTCGAGCGTGGCAATAGTGGTGAAGTCTTCAGTGTAATGCTCATCCGTCCCGGGCTTAACTCCGGGCACTGTTGCGCTGGCCTCGATGACCACGCGCCAAATGCCTTTCTCGTCAGGCTCGATGAAGTAGGTGTTGCGAGTCGGAAGGCCCTCCATAGAAAAGACGAGTGTAATCAAGCGGCCGCGTCGATGCCGCTGCCAGCAACTCCACAAAAAATCGCGCATTTGAGCGTCGATCAGTGCGCGGTCGTCTGCAGTGATGACGCGCTCGTGAAGGACGAATGGGCCGCGTGTCTCGTAGCGTGCGAGATCACGGGTGGAAGCTCGCGCAAAGGATACTGACCCGAGCATTATCGCTCCAGCCGTGACTAGGAACAACGCTGTGCGCATAGGTCTAACGAGAACAAGATCAGCGACGGCTGGCGAGGGCGTGCGTGGCTGCAGGTTGAATGCGGGAGTCATCGAAAGTTAGAACGCGGAGCGGCCAGCGGTTCGCTGGATCGCCTGGTTAGATGAACTTCTTCGCCGGGCGCGTCCTCGCCTTG
>JBEEHO010000129.1:0-5025 GCA_041167425.1 Verrucomicrobiota bacterium
TTCTTCCGCAATACCGATGGCTTCTTTCAAACCGGCGTCGCGAAGCTTGGTCAGCGATTGTTCGAGGAGACGGGTGCCAAAGCCGCGGTTTCGATATTCCATGGAGATACATGGTCCCGGCGAGAGATGGACTTCCGCGTCAGCATCCTGGGATATGACCGCGGCACCGATGATGCGCAGGCCATGCCTCAATGCGAGGCACGTGCTCAAGGGCGAAGTGAACGCCCGCCCCAGCCATGGTTCGATCGTCTCCATGACTTCCTGCGTCGCGGGATTCCACGCGGGATCGAGGACGAACGAAGTTGAAATTATTTTACGCAGCTCGGTTTCGTCTTCGGCGGTCGCGGCGGTGATTTCGTAATGTTCCGGCAATTCGGCAGCAAATTGCGGCAGCTTGGTCAGGTCCCAGCGAAAACGAATCCAGTTACTCAGCTTCATACAGTGCGGTCCTAGTATCGGTGTGGCGTTGACCAGCCGCAACTGGACGTTCGTCCACAGGATCCGGCATCGATGGATTTTTAAACCGCGCCGGAAGGGCGACCGATCCCGGCCTCGCCTGATCCGCTAAATCGCCTGGACCGCTTTCAGCGTTTCGTTAAACGAGCTGTAAAGTTCGCGATATTGCGCCACGCCGCGTCGGAGCACCGGCTTGAAATTGGCGAGGTCGGCGATGTTCACAATCTGGTCCACGCTTTGCACAAATGCGCTCATGGCGTCATTCGTCGCGAAGCGGTGACTGAGCAGGACTACGAAATGCTCGCGCCGTTCCGTGCCCGGACGATTGACCATCGCGCGGAGGATCGGGTTATTCTGCGGCGATGAGCCTTTGAAGTTTTCGTAAACGATCACGACGTTGTAGCTGTAGGTCTTGAGCTTTAAGACCACGTCTTCCTCGAACAATCCGAGGTGGACCTTATAGGTCATGTCGATCAGCTGGGGCACGACCAACTTCTGGTATTGCTGGTGATCGACGCAGACCAGGGCGGTGTTGTCGCCGAGATCGAAAAACGATGAATCTTGAGGCTCCATGATTTTAGCGGAAAGCATTAACCGGAACGTCGAGACGCAAGCCTGAGTCCAGATCGTTGTCGACGCCGCGCGTTTTCTGGATGATGTCGATGCCGCGCCCAACCTTGCCCTTGCGCGACGCGAAGAGTTTCGCCGTCTCTTCGGTAATGAGGCCGTTTTCGTAACTGTTTAAGATCGATTGATCGAAGGTCATCCACCCAAAAGGGGAACTGGCTTCGATAATTTCGTAGAAGCTGCGGTGCTCGCCTTCGCCGATCGCGATCGTTTCCCGGGTGCGCAGATTGTTGCCCACAATTTCCGTGAGCAGCTGCCGCCCGCCGCCAATTTTCGGCGCGAGCCGCTGGCTGATGATGTAGCGCAACGTATCGGCCAGCCGGATGCGCAGCTGCTGTTCTTCGCCGAGAGAAAAAAGGCCGAGGATACGGTTAATTGCCTGGCCGGCGTCCACCGTGTGCAACGTGCTCAAAACAAGGTGACCGGTTTCCGCCGCCATCAGCGCAACTTCCACCGTGGCACGGTCGCGCATTTCCCCGACCAAAATTACTTTTGGAGCCTGCCGAAGGGCGGCGCGCAATCCATTCGGGTAATTGTTAAAATCGTGTCCCAGTTCGCGCTGATTGAACGTCGCTTTCATCGTGGGATGCACGAATTCGATTGGATCCTCCAACGTGACAATGTGGACCGCCTGGTTCGCATTGATCTCGTTGAGCAAGGCGGCCAGTGTCGTGGTTTTGCCGCTTCCGGTTGCGCCTGTCACCAGGACCAGACCGGTTTTTTCCTTGGCGATCTCTTCAATAATCGAAGGCAGTCCCAGACTCGTGACCGTGGGAATTTCGCCTTCCAGCTTCCGCAAGACGATCGAGAAATGTCCCTGCTGTCGAAAAATATTTACGCGGAAACGAGCTTCATTGCTGAGGGAATAGCTGCAATCGCATGAGCCTCCGGTGAGATAATCGTAAATGAGACGCCGGTTGCCCTGCATCAAGGTAAGAGCGATTTGCTCTGTCTGGTAAGGCGTTAAGGCATCGATGGGCGGATCGACGAAAACCGGCTTCAGTTCGCCGTAATCTTCGACCTGCATCGGATGGCCGACGGAAAAATTGAGGTCGGAGATGCCGTCATAGGTCTTGAGCATTGCGGACAAAATCCTGTCGAGATCGGGAATTCTCATAGCGGTGAAGGATTATTCATCGGCGCCATCGGCCGGTGGCTCTTTCAAGAATTGCCGGAATTTCTTTTTGTCGATCGCCTTGTCATACGCCTCCTCGGGCGAAATCCGGGCGTGCCGCAAGTGTTCCATGATCGCATCGTCCAGCGGCTGATTTCCCTTTTTCTTGCCGACCTGAATCATGCCCGGGATCTGGTGCGTTTTTCCTTCGCGCACGAGGTTCGCGATCGCCATGTCGACGACGAGAATTTCGAGCGCGGCCACGCGTCCCGGCTTATCGATCCGCTTGAAAAGATTCTGAGCGATGACGCCCTTTAGCGATTCGGCCAGGGTGGCCCGGATCTGGTTCTGCTGATTGGTCGGGAAAACATCGATGATGCGATCGACCGCCTTTGAAGCGCTCGAGGTATGCAGTGTTCCGAAAACCAGGTGTCCGGTCGCGGCCGCGGTCAGAGCCAATTCGATCGTCTCGAGATCGCGCATTTCACCCACGAGCAGGATATCCGGATCTTCGCGGAGAGCGCCGCGCAGGGCGGCGGCAAATGAACGCGTGTGCACTCCCACTTCGCGATGCTGCACGAGGCAGTTTTGGCTGCGGTGCACAAATTCAATCGGATCTTCCACCGTGATGATGTGATCGTGCCGCTGCAGGTTCGCGTAATCCATCATCGCCGCGAGAGTCGTGGACTTGCCCGAACCAGTCGGTCCGGTCACAAGGACCAGACCTTTTTTCAACAGAGGAAATTTCTTCAGAACGGGCGGCAGACCCAGATCTTCCACCGTCAGGACAGTGGACGGAATCAAACGGAAGACCGCCGAGATGCCGTATTTTTGCTGGAAGAAATTGGCGCGATAACGGGCCATTCCGGGCACTTCGTAGCCGAAATCGATGTCGGAAGTTTCTTCAAAAATCTTAATTTTTCCCTCGGGCGCGATCTCATATACCATCGCTTTCAATTCGTCATTTCGCAGTGCGGGGTAATCGACGCGAACCAACTCTCCATTGATGCGCAGCATCGGAGGATTGTTAGTGGAGAGATGAAGGTCGGAAGCCTTCTGCTCTCCCATCAGCTTGAAAAATGAGTCAATGCGGGCCATGAGAGCGACCCTTGGTAAAGCTAAATCAATGCCACTTCCCGGGGATTCACCCGGTGTGCCCGCGGTGAATCCTCTGCGTCTCGGGAACCGCGTGGTTAGGAGCTTGAATTCCGCGCGGAATCCAGCGTCGAACGCACTTGTTCCAGCAGTTTTTCGCGAGTGTAGGGTTTGGGGATAAACCCGCGCAGACCCAGCGCGAGCATGTTTCCCAGCTTGCTTTGCTCCGCGAACCCGCTGCTCAGCACGACCGCCACATCTGGATTAAGTGCGCGCAGCTCGTCAAAAACGGCGTCACCGTCCATGACCGGCAGAAAGAAATCGAGGATGACCAGGCCGATTTGTTTGCTGATTTGCTGGTAAATTCGGAGCGCTTCAAAACCGTCCCGCGCAATGATAACCTTGTAGCCTTCGTCCGTCAGCATCGCGGAAGCTAGCTCCGCAATTTCGGTTTCGTCATCCACCAACAGGATCAGCTCGCGGCTCCCTTTTTGATTCAAGACCTTGATGTCCGCGGGAATCGTCGAGCTCGTCGCGAGTGGCGTTTTGCTTTCGGACGCGACCGGCTTTGCACGCGCGGCCGGTTTCTGCGGAGCCACCTTCGCTTTCGCTGGCGGGGGTAATTGGGACGGCGGCGGCACAACCGTAAACTTCGGCGGCCGCGACGGCTCGTTCGCGCTTTTTGCCTTGGCTGTGCTTCCTTCCAGGATCCTGGAGGTTATTCGATCGAAGAGAGATTGCGCTGTTTTCGAGGCCAGTTCGACCCGTTCGCCGAGCATCTCAATATAATTGAATTCACCTTTATGCTGACGAGCGAGATCCGCATACCGCGAGATCTGCTGCAGCATCGTGTTGAGCTCGGTCGAAGTGGTGGCGATCCACTTCAAATCGTCTTGGTCGAGCATAAGACTGGGAAGGTTTAGGTTTGATCGCGGTCGTTCAAACAAGCCCAAAAAACACAACCCAAAACTGTAAAAACGGCGATGGCGAATGAACCAAGAGTCAGCATACAGGAAAGCAGAATAAAGTCAGCACGGTTCATGCCTTGTGAGACGGCGCGCGTCAACCCCCAATCCAGCGTAAAATCATTCTTTCACTGCGCCGAAAAAATCTCGGAGGACGCGGCGATAGGCGCGGCGTTTCATCGGCGGCAGCCAGGCAAGATTAAATTCCCGCGGCCGAATCCAGCGCACAGAGTTAAACTCCGCGTCGGGGCCCGCGACATTCAACGCGCTTTTTGCCGTGCGGAGACGAAGTAGGAAATAGCGATGGGCCTGCCCTCGGAATCCCTTTTTCGAAATTCCGGCGGGGAAGCGGTATCGGTACGGGCCACGGACCTCGACGATAGTGTACGCATTTCGGGGCAGGGAAATTTCTTCGAGCACTTCGCGCATTAACGCTTCGACTGGCGTTTCGCCAGCCTCGATCCCACCCTGCGGAAACTGCCATGCCCCGGAAGCATCTGAACGTTCGCAGATAAGAATACGGCCCGCCCGATCCTGGAGGATGGCCGCGACGGCTGGACGATAGAACATCGGCAGAATCTATCACGAAAGGTTCACCATCGACTCCGATGGATGCGGTAAATCGGCGTTCGTTTATTGTTTCGCGTGCCACCAAGTTTTCGAAACGGTCTTTACGCAGGACTTCTCACAGCAGTTATTTTCGGACTTTATTTGGCCGCGCTCTGGCGACCGGAGCGTCAGCTGCGGCTTCACAGCGAGCATCTTTTC
>JBEEHO010000130.1:0-16942 GCA_041167425.1 Verrucomicrobiota bacterium
GCGAGGTCCCTCGGCGCGCTGCGCCGCCTCGGGATGACGTGCGCTCTTGTCTCTTTACTTTCTCGCGCCAGCCGCTTCGGGTCGTCGCGCAAACTAACTGAGGCGAGAATGTAAAGCGTCGTCATCCCGAGCCGCGCAGACGGCGAGGGACCTCGCAACTGCAAATGTTTGCGTTCGTGCTTTCAAGGGGTCGCAATTTCAGGTGCGAGGTCCCTCGGCGCGCTACGCCGCCTCGGGATGACGGGCGCCCTTGTCTTTTTACTTTCTCGCGCCAGCCGCTTCGGGTTGAAGTGATTTCAGCTCGCTCGCGCTAAGCGGTCGCCAATGTCCCCGGGGCAAATCGCCCAATCGCAAATGACCGACGCGAACTCGAACGAGCTTTTTGACTTCGAATCCCAACTCGTAAAACATGCGACGAATCTGCCGGTTAATTCCCTGGCGCAAGACCACCCGCACCCGCGTCATCCGGATCGCCTGCACTTTTTCCATTCGCGCGCGCTCCCCATCGAGCATGATCCCGGTCAACAACTTCGAGGCCAAGGCCGGATCCCAAGGACGATCGAGCGTTACCTCGTATTCTTTTTCCACTTTGTAGCGCGGATGCGTCAGGCGTTGCGCGAGATCGCCGTCATTGGTGAGGATCAGGAGTCCCTCGGTCTGCGCGTCGAGCCGGCCGATATTGAAGAGGCGCGGGAACTTCGGGGGCAGAAGATGGAAAATCGTGTCGCGCGCGTTCGGATCGGCGCGGGTGGAAACGAAGCCGGCCGGTTTGTTGAGAATCAGGTAAAGTTTGCGTTCACTGCGCACCAGCTTGCCGCCCACTTTGACGTGGTCGCCCTCGCCGGGTTGCGTGCTGAAGTCGGTGCAAACGCGACCGTTAATCGTAACGCGCCCATCTGCGATGAGCTGGTCGCAATGCCGCCGCGAAGCGACACCGGCGGCGGCGAGGAAACGGTTCAGGCGCACGGTGAGGAAGTTGAAGCGTTCTACGCTTCAGCGCTTGGATGGCCGCTTACGCGTCCGGTTTCGTCTTCGGAAGGCCGATGACTTTCGCGCCTTCCTTAAACAGCCCGCGCTTCTTCAGAAGCTCGACCCGTTCGAAACGCTTCAGGACATTCCGCTTCGCGGTGATCGTGCTGGCTCCCTTTAAACTGCGATGTTGCGACATAAAATGCTCCTGCTTCTGTTTCCGAAATCGAGCGCCAACGTTACGATGAGACTTTGCTTTTTCAACTGGTATCGATTCTCCATTTGGAGCGCCTTCCTGCTCCAATCCTAGCGCGCGTGCTCGGGGAAAAGTTGGAGGATGCTTTCCTCATTGGCCTGACAGATGCCGCGTTCAGTGATGAGTCCGGTCACCAACTGCCTTGGCGTGACATCAAACCCGAAGTTTGCCGCGGGGCTGTTGGCCGGAGTCAGCCGCACTTCCAGCTGCTGGCCGTCGTGCCAGCCATCCGCGTAGTTCACTTCTTCGGAACCGCGTTCTTCGATCGGGATCTCCTTCAATCCGTCGCGAATATTCCAATCGAAAGAAGATGAGGGCAGGGCGACGTAGAACGGAATCCCGTTATCCCTGGCCGCGAGCGCCTTCAGATACGTGCCGATCTTGTTGGCGACGTCGCCGGTGTAGGTGGTCCGGTCCGTGCCGACAATCACGGCGTCCACCTTGCGATGCTGCATCAAATGCCCGCCCGCGTTGTCGGCGATGACCGTGTGCGGCACGCCATGCTCGCCCAGTTCCCAGGCCGTCAGTTTCGATCCCTGATTTCGCGGTCTCGTTTCGTCCACCCAAACATGAATCGGGACTCCAGCGTCATGCGCCGCGTAGATGGGAGCGGTGGCCGAACCGTAATCCACGAAGGCGAGCCAGCCCGCATTACAATGGGTCAGCACATTCACCGGCGCACCGCCTTTTTGTTCGCTCATCCGCCGAATCAATTCCACGCCGTGCTCTCCGATCCTCCGGCAGTATTCCGCGTCTTCGTCCGCGATCTGCCGGGCGGTGTCGAGCGCCGCTCGTTGTTTTTCTTCCACGCCTTTCGCCGCGCCGATGCTTTTCAACTGCCGCTCGATGGCCCACGCGAGATTTACCGCGGTCGGTCTCGTCGCCTTCAATTGCTCCGCCGCCCCGGCCAGCTCATCCTCGAACGAAGCGCGCGATCCAGCTTCCAACGTCGCCAGGTACATTCCGTACCCCGCAGCCGCGCCAATCAATCCCGCGCCGCGCACGTGCATTTCCCTGATCGCGTTTGCCATCTCCTGGGCGGTCCGCACTTCTTCGATCACGAACCGGTGCGGAAGAAACCGCTGGTCGATCAGCTGGATCAGGCGGCCATCGGATTCGTTAGGCCAGATCGTCCGGTAATGTTGGCCGCGTACTTTCACGAGCAGTTAGAATGCGATCAACATCCGTGCAAAGCTAGATCGGAAGTAACGTTGTTGCCTGCAAAATGGAAATCGTCAGCCCCATTCCCCCCAGCGGCTCACGCGTGCCGAATGCTCGTCTCGGTTTGCTTATGACTGGACTCATCGTCGCCGCCCTCGCGCTGCTCGGCATGCGCAGCATCGACTGGTTTCTCTTGAAACAGTCCCTCCGCCACCGCTTCCCCAAAGTGGAATGGATCACCACGGCGCAACTGTCCGATTGGCTCGCGGACACGCGGCGACCGCCCCCAGTTTTGCTCGACGTCCGCACGGTGGAGGAATGGGACGTAAGCCATCTTCCCGGGGCGCGGCGCGTGGAACCGGGCGCTGCAATCGAAAAAGTCGCCGCGGAAATGCCAAAGGAAACTCCGATCGTGACCTATTGCGCCGTCGGGTACCGATCTGGTGAGATGGCGACGAAATTACGCGCGGCGGGTTTCACTTCCGTCCAGAATCTGGAAGGCTCGATTTTCCAATGGGCGAACGAACATCGCCCGCTGGTGCGCGGGGACAAACCGGTCACGACCGTTCATCCCTACAGCAGTTTATGGGGCCGGCTTCTGACCGAGGAAGCGCGCGCGCCCTTGAAAAAGTAGTCTCTCGATTTTCGTCAGAGTTGATTGCTCAAGACGACGTAATGCCCACAGCTCGTCACTTGATGGTAAATATGAACGCGGGCCGTGACCAATTTTTGCCAATGAGGAACGCGTCTTTCGTGGACGATGAGATAGATGGGATCGGAGCGGTTCCAGGCTTCGAGGACGAAATTCTCATCAAGGTATTTTTCCAGCGCGGTATCGCTGTGGTCGAAAAATTCAGGCCTTTCGTTCACGAGAAAAAACTTTCGATTCAAATAGAAGGTCAGGGTGTTTCCATTCTGGAGCGGCCCTTCAAACAGCACCTGGCCGCGTTCCCCGAGACGGGGATTCAGGAAACGCGCGGCTGCGGCGAGTGAGAAATCCGGAGCCATCCGGGAGACGGCTTCGGCCAGGCAAAGGCCCATGGGCACCATCGAGACCAGGACTACGAGAAGAGCTGCTTCCGAGCGTTGCCTGCGGGCAAAATAAAGCGCGAGCGCGGCGCAAATTCCCAGGGTAACGCCCGCGAACTCCAGCAATGGGCGCAACGCGAGCCAGCTTGTGATCGGAGAGACGGTGGGCACGAATGAAGCGACGGCTGCAACTACGGCACCGGCAAAAATGAGCGTGCCAAGCCCGACAATTTGCGGGAGGCGCGGAGTCCGTTCCCAAACCAAAGCTGCCCAGAGCGCAAACGCGCTCCACATACTCATCGAGGAATAAAGGGCTAGGTGGCCAATCAAAAGCAGCGGGAGAAAGCCAACGGCCATCCAGCAAACCGGGAGGGCTTCCGAAAAAGTAATCTCATGCGGGCGGACAATTCTGCGCAACGCGAGGAACAATCCGGGCAGGACCAGGATGGAGGTCGGAAACCACCAGGCGAAATGCAGGACCAGAAACTGCCATCGCGGCAAACCGGATTCGCCGGGCCAGCCGAACGATCGAAGAAAAAACCCCGGGAAATGTTTTTCCGCCCAGATGAACCACGGAGAAACGATCGCGAGGAAAAGCAGCAGGTATGGCCAATGGAGGAGAAAGCGAAAACGGAGACGAGCTTCGCGGAAGAAAATCGCGAGCAGAGCGCAAACCGCTGCAAGGTAGAAAAGACCTTCCGGGCCTTTACTCAGGCACGCGAAGCTGGCGCAGAACCAAAAGCCGGCGAACCACGCGCGCCGCCATTGGCGCCGTTGATAACCGCAGACCGCGCAAAAGATCGCGCCGGCGACGAACGCGCCGAAAACCGGCTCGGGTGTGACCGCCCGGCCGAGGAGAAACGCGCCACCGGAACAAAGATGGATCAAGCCCGCGGCGAAACCGCGCCAATAACCGGCGAGCCGCTCGCCAATGAGAAAGGTCAACGCGATCGACGCGATCATTGCGATCGCAATCGGCAGGCGCGCAGCCATCGCACTAACGCCGAAAATTTTGTAGGAGAGGATGATCAGCCAATAAACCAGCGGCGGCGTTTCCAAACGGGGGGCGCCGTCGTTCGTGGGCAGGAGCCATTGTTGAGTCGCCACCATCTCGCGGGCGCCGCCGGCGAACTGGCCTTCGACGCCGTCAGAGAGATCGCCCCAGCCGGCGGTGGCGAGATGAAGAACGGCCGCGAGCGTGACGAGAAATAGAAAAAGGGCGTGCCGGGTGGGCGGCGGATCGATCACCTGGGGCTCAAGGAAAGTGTCCTCGAGGGAGAAAATGCGGACGCCGGCAACCATGGCGAGGACTCGTTAGGCCACGCGCGCCAGGAGCTTGAACCGGGCTATTGCTCCAGGCGTCATGCTCCGTTGGGAATTCGATACCGATCCCAATCGTCCGGCACTGGCAGCAACTTCGCCTCGGGCATCTGGATCAGCGCGAGCATCTGACGGCATTCCGCGATCAACGTTTGATCAACGGGCCGCAGGACCCGGAACGCGCACCAAAACCGAACCCGCTCGAGCCGGTCGAGCCAGCCTTCGATCACGAGCCGATCGCCCAGTTTCGCCGCGCGGCGGTAATCGATCTCAGTCCGGACCACGACCGGATATTTTTTGTTCTCAGCCATCTCAGCGAGACCGAGTCCCAACTGTTCCGCGAGATGAGTTCGCGCGATTTCGATGAAGCGTAGGTAGGCAATGTTATGGACGACCGCGGCGCAATCCGTATCGAAGAACATCACCTGCACGTCGGTGCGGATGCGAGGGGCGCTTTCGTTCAACATGCGAAAGCAATCATTTCGAAAGCCTTCTCTAAAGCAACGGAATTGTACCCGCCGAAAATCTTAGTTATCTGAATGCGGGAGCTGAGTGCGGGTGAGAGGTGCTTCCCACATTTGCAGCAACGAGGAAACCGAATCGACCACTTCATGGACTGTGACCGCTTTCATGCAGCGGAAATCGATCGGGCACTCGCGCAGGAAACAGGGACTGCACTCGACCTGATGACGGAGCACGTGGTGGCCGGTCCCGAGCGGGCCGGTGAGACGGGGCTCGGTCGAACCAAAGACCGCGACGACGGGAACGCCAAGGACCGTGGCGAGATGCATGGTGCCGGTATCATTCGTGAGCAACAAGGCGCACTCGCTCAGCTCGGTCATAAGCTCAGCAAGCGACGTTTTTCCGATCCGGTTCATGCAGTTGGCGCCCACCGCTGCTTCGATGATCGCTCCGCTTGCCGCATCAGCGGCGGTTCCGAAGAGAATCCATTGAACGGGGCGCTGAGCTGAAACGGAAACCACGACCTCGGCGAAGCGCTCCGGAAGCCAGCGTTTCGCCGGACCGTACTCCGCGCCGGGACAAAGACCGATCTTCGCGCTCGCTCCGTTCCGCTTCGCCCGTGGCAGAAACATTCTGGCCGGTACAGGCTCGGAAGGCCCGCCCAGTTCCCGCGCGATTTGGAGATAGCGATAAACCTGATGCTCGATGGGTCCAAGTTTCAAGGGCTCCGGAATGATCTGGTCGAGCAGCCAGCGGCGATGATGACCCGGAAAGCCGATTCGGCGCGGCACGCCGGCCAGCCACACTTCCAGGGCCGCGCGGAGCGAGTTGGGAAAAAGAACGGCGACATCGAACGGCGGCCGTGCGCGAATCGATTTGATCGCGCGGAAAAGCGAACCGCTCGTTAGGCCGATAACTTCATCAACCTCGGGCATGAGCCTCCAGACGGCGGCGATTTTCTCGGGAGCGATCAGCGTAATGTGCGCATCCGGCCGCCCGGCTTTGATCGCGCGCAGAGCCGGCATGGTAATGATGCTGTCCCCAAGCCAGTTCGAACCGCGGATCAAGATTCGAAACGGCTTCAAATCCCGCGCCGGCGTTTCGGGAGGAACATAAAATCCGCGCTTGTAATGCGTCAGGAGAAAATTCGGCTTGGGAGTTTTCCAGCGGTTGTGGACCCACAACCAATCCTCCGGTGCTCTCCGAATCTGTTGCTCGATCGCGATGTTTTGCTTCGACGTGATGGAGTTCACGGAATCGCCCGCCGCATCGAGGCGCGAGGTGAAAACCATCCGCCAGCGCGCCGGCCCCTCGGTGTGGACCGCCGCCGCCATAACCGCCGCGCCGGTTCGTTTCGCGAGCAGTCCTGGGAGGGCCGAGGTCGAGGCCAGCCGGCCAAAAAAAGGTGTCCACAATCCATGATCGCCCGCGTGTTGGTCCGAAAAAATTCCGAGAAGGCCGCCGGAACGAAGCAGCTCAATCGGTTTATGAAATCCTTCGCTGCGATCGAAGAGCTCCGCGCCGGTGCGGGCCCGCCGCCGGCTGACATCGCGGTCGATGTAGCGGTTCCTCAAACCCTGGTAGGGCGAACCAATGCGCCGGTAAGGCGCGTAATGCGGGACAAGCTGGGCGGCCAATTCCCAGCTCCCGATGTGGCTCAGAATAAGAACCACCGGTCGCCCGGCGCGTAGTTCATGATGAACTGCGTCCAGGTTCTCCGGCACAACATAGCGCGAGAGTTTTTCCGCCGGCATGGAAACCATCTTGAGGCTGCAAAACAGATTGGCGCTGAGCCATCGAAAATTCCGGCGGGCGATCCGGCGCAATTCCCGGGCAGATTTTTCGTGGCCAAAGGCGATCTCGAGATTGCGCCGCGCCAGGCGACGATACTGAGGCAGGAGCAGCCAGGCGCCCAACCCCAGGAAGCTTCCAAGGGCAAACAAGACCCGGACTGGCAGAACGCTCGCGATGGCCGTGCCCGCGCGATACAAAAGATAAATGCAGAAATCGAGCATGCGGGAGCTGCGAGACGCGGGGGGCGAATTCGCGCCGAAGCGTAAATTTGCCTGCGCCCTGCTTCAATCAATATAATGTGCCTGTGTTGCGGTCACCTCCCCATTTTGTTCGGTCGGATTTCGCGCAGTTCGTTGCGCGAAAGTTCGGGCGCGGCCATTTTCTGGTCATCGGCGCGGAGCATGAAGAGTTGACCCGGCAATTCGCCGAAGCCGGCGCGCCCGCGACGGTTTGTCCTTCCGTGGCGGAGTTGGCGTCAATCCTTCCGCAAAACGGAAGCGCGCCGCCGGCAGATCTGGCGATTTGGTTTTATCCTCCGGAAAGGGTCCACGACGAGCGGGCGGCTGAAGAAATTGCGCTGCGCGCCCAGGAAGTCCTGCTGATTTCCGGCGCGGGAGCAGACATTGCAAAGCGCCGGCCGCATTTGGTAGAATCTTTTCGCCATTTCGGTCTGCGCCCGGATTACGAGTGCGACCTTGGAGAATTCGAGGCCACGGCGCTCCGGCTGGTGCGGAGCGGGAAGGAATCGGCGGAGACACTCGTTCCCGCAGTGGAGTCGGCCTTCGCGCGGCTCCATCGACACGTGCGGGGATTGCAGCGGACGCTGGGAACCCGGATGTCGGAGCTGGAGGCGGCGGACCGTCATATCGCGAAGCTGGAAGAAAAACTTCTGAAGCTCAAAGAAGCCAAGCGCCAGTTGAAGCAGCTGAAAGAGGAAAAGCACGCGTTACGCAAATCGCCGGAGCGCAAGATCGGCCAGGTCCTGCTCGCGCCTTATCGTTTGCCGCAGAAATTGCTGCGCGAAGTGCGCAAGAGATTTCCCAAACCTAACGAGTCATCCCGGCTACCCGGCGCTCCGAGTGAATATCACGTTTGGTTTGAGAAGCGGCGGGTGCAAAGAGCGGAGCTCGGAGCTTTGCGCGAGCGAGGGTGTGCTTTTGCCTACCAGCCTTGCATCAGCATCATCACGCCGGTTTTCAATACGCCGGTGTCCTGGTTGAGAGAATGCGTCGAATCGGTGTTCGCTCAGACTTACGAAAAGTGGGAGCTGATCCTGATCGACGATGATTCCACCGACCCGGCTACGCTGCAATGTTTGTCCGAGTTTGCCGCACGGGATTCACGGATTGTTTTAACGAAAGATGAAAAGAGAGGCGGAATTTCCGCTGCTTCAAACCGGGGCCTCGCGCTCGCGGAGGGTGATTGGGTCGCCTTCCTCGATCACGATGATCTCCTCGAGCCGGACGCGCTTTTTCAGAATCTGCAATGGCTGCAGGACCATCCCGAGGCCGATCTGATTTACTCCGATGAAGACAAACTGACCGAGCAAGGTTTCGATTCTCCCATCTTTAAGCCGGACTGGTCGCCGGACTATTTTCTATCCTGCAACTACCTCTGCCATTTCACGCTCATCCGCCGCGAGCTCATCAAGCAGGTGGGCGGCTTCCGCTCGGAGTTTGACGGCGCGCAGGACTACGATCTCTTCCTCCGCGTCACGGAACGGACGAATCGCATCGATCATATTCCCCGCGTTCTTTATCATTGGCGCCGCAGTCTTTCTTCCACCGCCGACAATATCCGGCGCAAACCCGGCTCGCTGGAGACTGGCCGTCTCGCCCTCGAAGCCCACCTGCAACGCCGCCAGGAACCCGGGCACGTGGCGGTTGACTGGCGCACGCACGCGTACTGGATTAAGCGCGAACTGACCGAAGCAAAAAAAATCTCGATCATCATTCCGGTGCGCGACCGGGTCGATCTGTTGGCCCGTTGCCTTGACAGCCTGACGAGCAAAACGAATTACGCGCCGTACGAAATCGTGCTGGTCGATAACGACAGCCAATCCGAGGAAGCGCGCCAATATTTTTCGCAATCGAAGCACCGGCTCCTGCATTACAGCGGGCCTTTCAATTTTTCCGCCGTCAATAATTTCGCGGTGGAGCAAACTGACAGCCCGTGGCTGCTCTTCTTAAATAACGACACCGAAATAATCGACGGCGACTGGCTGACCACGATGGCAGAGCATGTGCAGCGGCCGGAAGTGGGCGCGGTCGGACCGCGGCTTCTTTATCCGGACGATACCGTGCAACACGCGGGGATCGTGGTGGGCGTGGGGGGAATCGCGGAGCACGCCTTTCGCGGTTTGCCCGCGGAGGCGCCGGGCGTTTGCCGCCAGCTCCAGGTGACGCGCAATTACAGCTCCGTCACCGGCGCGTGTCTGCTCACGAGGCGCGACGTCTTCGAAGAGGTCGGTGGATTCGATGAGGCGCGCCTGCCGGTTACCTTCAGCGACGTGGATCTTTGCCTGAAAATGCGGCGCGCCGGATACCTCATCGTTTACACTCCGTTCGCGAAGCTGTATCACCACGAATCCGGGACTCGCCGGCGGACGGTGGAGCCACTCGAGACCGAGGTGATGCGAGAACGCTGGCCGGAAGTGCTGGCGGACGATCCATATTATAATCCAAATCTTTCTCGCGACCGCGCGGATTTCTCGTTAGGCAAATAGCTCCATTTCTCCATGACCACTCCCGACAAAAAATTCTGGCAGGGCCTGACCGCGGAGGCGCAGGCGGCGGTCGCCCTGCGTGATTACGCGCCGCAAACATTTTCCCAGCAGCTGGCCGGCGCCGGGATCGATGCAGGAAAACTCGCGGTCGCCGACCGGACCAGCGCGGAAGTGCGCGAGGCCTGGATTCCCGGCGTGGAGATTTTTCCACGCGCGATTTATCCACAGCGGCATCGGGGTTCTTTTGGCGAATTCGTTCGACGTGATGAAGGCGTGCTCGCACGAATCGGTTTCTGGCCGGCGCAATGGGCCAGCGCGCGAATGTTCGCGCAGACCGCCAAGGGTTTTCACGTTCACCCGCCCAGCGTCCCGGATGGGACCGCGCCGGCCGATTGGACGCGCCGCGGTTTCCTGGACGAGCCGGAAAATTATTCACTGCGCCGTTACGACAAGGAGCAATGGGACGTGATGTTTTTCGTGCAAGGCGTCGCGGAAATTATTCTTCGGGACGTGCGCGCGGGATTGCCTTCACGGACGATGCGATTCTTCATCGACGGTGATAATCATCGCAGCGCGCATAACGTCGGCATCGTCGTGCCGCCCGGCGTTGCGCACGCCATTCGGGTCGAAGGTTCGGAGGATGCGATCATGGTTTACGGAACGAGCACGGCATTCAAACCGGAGTTTGAAGGCCGAATCGCGAGTGAAGTCGAGACGTCCAGCCTGCCCGAATCGTGGCAAGAGTTCCTGACTAGAAGTGACAAGTGAAGAGCAGGCGATTCCGCATTTCTTCTTTTCGTCACAGTCTTTGATGAAGCGGCGCTTCGATCCGGCCGAGCCGGAGTTGATGGACCGGCCGCAACCGGTCACCCCGGAGTTGGTGAGCGATTTGCGGAATCTCCGCCAGCTCAACCGCTACTTCGGAAGCTATGCGCTCATCCGATATTTTCTGAAGCGCTGGATTCAGCCGGGGGCGCAACTGCGCGTGCTCGATCTGGCCACCGGTTCCGCCGATATTCCGCGCCTCGTGGTCGATTACGCCCGAACCGTCGGCGCCAGGGTGACGGTCGCGGCGATCGATCAGCAAAGCTCCACCCTGGAAATCGCGCGCAGCTTGAGCGCCAGTTATCCGGAGATCGATTGCATCCAGGGCGATGTGCTTTGCTTTGGTGAAGAAGGGCAATATGACGTCGTGCTCTGCTCCCTCGCCCTTCATCATTTCGATGACGCCGCCGCCGTGCGGCTGCTGGAACGGTGCCGAAAATTATCGCGAAAATTTGTCCTGGTCTCCGATCTCCGCCGCGGATGGCTTGCTACCGCGGGCGTTTATTTGCTCACTACCTTTATCTATCGCGAGGTCATGACCCGCACAGACGCGCAGCTCTCGGCCGCCCGCGCCTTTTCTTTCCAGGAGTTTCGTTCGCTCGCGGAACGTGCCGGGTGGCGAAACTTCCAACATCGCAAATTTCGTTTCAGCCGCCAGGCCCTCTGGCTCGAGTGATGGGAAAATCGCCAACTCTGAGCTGCGTCTGGCTGCTGGATTGACTGGCGGACTGGAGGGTGCTGCGTAATCATTGCGACCGTGCAAGTTGTTACATCTGTCGCAGTCGCAATTACTGAGACAGGCACAAGTTCGAAGCGCAGAGTTCTCGTCCCGACGATGGGTGCGCTTCATCGCGGTCACGGCGAACTGATCCGAATTGCGCGGGAAGTCGCCGGCGATGAGGGCGAAATAGCGGTCAGTATTTTTGTGAATCCGCTCCAGTTTGCGCCCGGCGGAGATTACGAGAAATATCCGCGGCCGGAAGCAGGTGACGACGAGTTTTGCCGAAGCGCGGGCGTGGACATTTTGTTTCGGCCACCGGCTGAGGAAATGTATGCGGAGGATTTTTCCATCTCGATTGAGGAGAGCTCCCTCGCGAAGACGCTGGAAGGCAAGTCACGGCCCGGACATTTTCGCGGGGTCTGCACGGTGGTTGCGAAATTATTCCACGTGTTGGCGCCGCACGCGGCGGTCTTCGGTGAAAAAGATTTTCAGCAGCTCGTCATCATTCGCCGGATGGTGCGTGACTTGAATTTCCCGATCGAGATTATCGGCGCACCTACCGTCCGCGAGGCGGACGGACTGGCGTGCAGCTCGCGGAACCAATACTTGAATGTCGATGAGCGGCGCCAGGCGCCGGTATTGCGCGTCGCCCTGCTGGAAGCGCAACGGTTGGCCGCGCAAGGTGAGCGAGCGGGAGCGACGATTCTGGACGCGGCGCGCAAAGTGATCGGGACTGCCCCGCTCGCGCGCCTCGATTATCTCGAGCTCGTCAATGCGGATACCCTGCAGCCACTGGAAATCGCCGGCCCGAATTCTCTCATCGCAGTCGCCGTTTTTTTCGGACGAACCCGGTTGATCGACAATCTCCGGATCCCATGAAGGAATTTGATTTCGTGGTGATCGGCAGTGGCATTGCCGGACTGACTTTCGCGTTGAAAGCGGCGCAGCACGGCTCCGTCGCCGTGATTACGAAACGGAAAGGAGCCGATTCCAATACCGCGTGGGCGCAAGGCGGTATCGCCTGCGTGACGAGCGACGAAGATTCCTTCGAGCTTCATGTCCAGGACACACTCGAAGCCGGCGCGGGCTTGTGCGACGAGGCGGCCGTGCGGACGATCGTGATGGAAGGTCCGACGCGAGTTCAGGAATTGGTCGAACTCGGAATGCATTTCGACGATCGCGAAGTGTCGGGACATCGCGAGCCCGATCTCGGCCGTGAAGGTGGGCACTCGAAAAGGCGGGTCCTGCACGTGCAGGATGTGACCGGCCTTGAGATCGAAAAGACATTGCTGCGCGAACTCGATCGGTCGCCTCGAGTGAAACTCCTCGAGCACCACATGGCTGTGGATCTGATCACAGCCGGGAAACTTGGATTCGCGACGGAGGACAGGTGTCTTGGCGTTTACGTGCTCGATGAGCGCTCGGGCGAAGTGGAGACCATCCGCACCGATCGGCTGGTCCTGGCCACGGGCGGTTGCGGGAAAGTTTATCTTTATACGACGAACCCCGACATCGCGACGGGTGACGGGGTGGCCATGGCCTGGCGCGCGGGAGCAGTGATCGCAAACATGGAGTTCATCCAATTCCATCCGACCTGTCTTTTTCATCCACAGGCCAAATCGTTTCTCGTTTCCGAGGCGGTGCGCGGAGAAGGCGGAATTTTGCGCAACAGCCGGGGCGAAGATTTCATGACCCGATATCACCCACAGCGTTCGCTCGCGCCGCGGGACATTGTCGCGCGCGCGATCGATGCGGAGATAAAACGCTCCGGCGCGTCGTGTGTCTTTCTCGACATCACGCATCGCTCCCCGGAATTTTTGCGCGAACGTTTCCCGCATATCTATGAAACCTGCCTGCGTTTGGGAATCGATATGGCCAAGCAACCGATCCCCGTGGTGCCGGCGGCCCATTATCAATGCGGCGGCATTAAGACCGATGTGAATGGCGCCACGACCCTGCCCGGTTTGTCTGCGATCGGCGAAGTCGCCTGCACGGGTTTGCACGGCGCGAATCGACTGGCGAGCAATTCGCTCCTGGAAGGATTGGTGGTCGCTCATCGCGCGGTCGAGGCCCTGGTGCGCGAGCAGCCGACCTCGCACGCGGCCCGCGCGATCGCGCTGCCCGAATGGGAGGCGGGCAATGTGCAAAACGTGGATGAGCTGGTGGTGATCTATCACAATTGGGACGAGATCAGACGCCTGATGTGGGACTACGTCGGGATCGTGCGGACGGACAAACGACTTCAGCGCGCCCGCGCCCGGCTCCGCAATCTGCAACGCGAGATCCGCGAGTTTTATTGGAACTTCAAGATCTCGGTGGACCTGCTCGAGCTCCGGAATCTGGCGACCGTCGCCGCGCTCATCGTCGATTCCGCGCTGAGCCGGAAGGAGAGCCGCGGTCTGCATTTCACCCTCGATCATCCCGAGCTCTCAGAGCGGCGTTTTAAGCGCGACACCCTGGTGAGCCGGACGTGATGCTGGAATGGATAGTGCTAAATAACAACGGGTGACCCGGAGAGCGCCAGCCGGCTCCTGCTTGGAAACGCTTGCCTTCCCGGGTTTTATCGGATAAAACAAATCCGCTTATCGCCTCAATGAAAAGATTCTCCGTCCTTTTCCTCCTGCTCGTGGTGAGCGCGGCCGGTTTGCACGGCCAATCTCCCTACGAAAGCAGCGCGGATTTTGCGAAGTATGCGATGAAATTACGGGAGCAGGCGCTTCTCAAAGTCGAACCGCAAGTGTTCGTTCCGACGACCTCGCGCACGAGCATGACGCGGTTTCCCTGGAAGACGAATATCGTGACGACTGTTTTCTGGATTGGCGAAGCCGCCGGTGGAAACAACCCGGTGCCGAATGTGAAAAGCTCGTGGGATGCGAATTGGACTTCCAACTATGGCGGCTTCGATACGCCGGACGCGGGCTCACGCCGGAATTTCATCCCGGCTTCGTTTGTGCCGCGCCAGAATCCGTTTTACGTCGCGCTGCCTTATAACGACGTCACGCACGGGCAATTCAAACCGGAAGCGGCGCTGGTGATTCCGTGGTTCAAGCAAGCCTACACCGAACCGGGCCACTCGGTTTGCAAGGATCGTTGGCTCGCGGTTCGCAAAGGGAACCGCACCTGTTATGCGCAGTGGGAAGATTGCGGCCCATTTCGCACCGATCACTTTCAATACGTTTTCCAGAACGAACGGCCGAAGCCAAACTTGAACCGTGGCGCCGGTCTCGATGTTTCGCCCGCAGTGCGGGATTATCTTGGCCTATCGCCGACAGATGTGACCGACTGGCAATTCGTCGAGGTGCGCGATGTGCCGCCCGGCCCCTGGCGCAATTATGGCGACAATAACCATTTCGTCATCGCCAAGCGGCAGACCGAGCAGCGCCTCGTCCAGGAAGACACCGACAAAAAGAAGAAGTAAGCCTGCGGGCTGGACGATCTTCGAATCGTTCGATTTTTTTTGGTCTGCGCGGGTTGGGAATAATCCGAGACCTCGGAAAGGCGTCCTTACCCGCGGAGCACAGTCGTTAGGCCGCTCAACTTCGCGTTGAGATTTTCGGCCTGCTGCATAAGCGGTTCGTAACGCTTCCGCTCCGTCGTGCAGAATGCGGACAGTGGTGCGAACGCCAGCGAGATTTCCTGGTAAAAAAGATCGATGGCGTGGTTCATCTGCTGCTCGATCGCGTGGATCAATTCCAGGCGTTTCGTTTCCATTTCCTTGTCGTAGGCGGACAGGATTTTTCGTCGCTGCGTGAATGCAACGATCGTTCCGATGACCGCGGCCGATGCTGCGAGCACCCCGGTTACATCGGCCACAGCCGCGCTGCTCATCGCTACGATTACCGTGACGATGCCGCCCGCCGCGGCCACGCCGGCCGGCAACCGAAGCCATGCCGCGGTTTCGCGAAACATTCGGGCCAGTTGTTCCTCCACTCCCTTGGAGGCGATACGTTCGACGAGAGTGAGTTGAATCGATTGCAGGAGATCGCGGCGCTGGCGCGCGAAGTCGGGCATGGTTTTGCTCATGCGATCCCTGCCCGCGGAATCGAACTGCGCTTCGATCGTATCTTGCAGTTGGGGCCAGAGGCCGCGCAGATCTGTCTCGAGCAACTGGACTGCATTTTCGATCTGGGGCTGGACGGTCTGGCGTAGTTTCGCTTCCACCTCGGTTTGAAATTCCTGCTGCCATTGCGCCCGGCTCCAGACGAGTCGCCATGTTCGCCAGAAGGAAAGCTTTTCCTCGAGCAGCTTTGTTCCCTGCCTGGCGCATTCGCGACATGCCTGCTCGACCCCGCGCAGAAAACCGGCAACCTGGCGCAAAGTCTGGTCCTTTCGCGCCTGGAGGAATTCGTTGATGCGCGCGAGCTGTCTTTCATCCCGCAGGATGGTATCGAAACATCCCCGAATTTCTTCCGTGACTTCGCCGAGAATCACGCCCGCCGTGCGCGCGGTCGATTGCAGTTTTGAAATGCGAACGCCGGATTCTGTAACCATGCGATTGATCTGTTCCTCCAACGGCGCGAACTGGCTTTCCTCCCACAGCTTTTCCTTATCCAAGCCCGTAGTGCGGCTAAGAAGGGCTTTCCGGGCGGAAACAGGAAATATGGGCGGAGCGAATCCCAGCTTTTGCATGGCCGTATCCTGAAGATGACGATGAATGACCTCGATCTCCGAACTTTCTCGCAAATCCGCCTGCTGAAGAACGAAGACGACGTTCTTCAGCCATTTTTTCTGGACGAAATTCAGCAGATCCCAGGCAGACTGCGACCACGGGTTCATGACCGAAAACACAAAGAGAATGAGGTCGGCTCGGGGGACGAAAGTTTCGGTGATCTTCTGGTGTTCCGCCACCATCGTATTGGTGCCGGGCGTATCCACGACATTGAAATCGCGCAAGAAATCGATCGGGAGGTAGCGCTCGGTCAGGTGCGGCGAAACTTCGATTGATTTCTCCTCAGTCCCGTAGCGAAAGATGTAAACCCGGTCCGTAGCCGGCAGCACATCCACCCTGGCAAACTCGTGACCGAAAAGCGCGTTGAGCAGAGATGATTTTCCGGCTTTGACTTCGCCCACCACGACGAAGAGCAATGGCTCCCGGATATCCGTCAACAAACCGTGCAGGATGTCGACCGAGGCTGGCTCGCGACGCATGTCGGAGCTCAGCTTCAGCAGGCCCGCGAGTGCAGTTTCGAGTTCAGTTCGAAGCTGCAGATAATTATCGGCGATCATGCCGGCGTGTTAACCGCCCGGCGTGGTGGTGATCGCCGGAGGAGAATTAATCGGAGCGGGTGACGCAGCCGCGGCGGGGCTGGCCCGTGGGGTGGGTGTCGGTTTCGGCGGCAACGGCGTCGCCATCGCGAGCAGCTCTGTCACCGTAACCGACTTGAAGCCCTTTCGCTCCAACTGATCGAACGTCGCCGGCATCGCTTCAATGGTGGGGGGATGAATGTCGTGCGACAGGACAATCGAACCGGCGTGCGTTTCTTTCAGAATTCGACTGGTCACGACGCTGGGTCCCGGCCGTTTCCAGTCCAGCGGATCCACGTCCCAGATGATGATGCGATAACCAAATTCCTCATGGATCCAATGCTTCTGCCGAGCGGTGATCGATCCGTACGGCGGCCGTAATAATGTGGGCCGTTTGCCAATGGCCGCGGCGATCGCGTCATCGGTTTTTTGAAGT
>JBEEHO010000131.1:0-2992 GCA_041167425.1 Verrucomicrobiota bacterium
CTTCAAATTGCTTGAAGAATACCGAGCCCTCGGTCGGCTGAAGAATGCCGAGGACGAGTCGCAGGATGGTGCTCTTGCCGCTGCCGCTCTGGCCCATGATGACCAGGCGATCCAGCGGCTCAACCTCGAGCGAGACGCCCTCGAGCACTTTTTTTTCCTCGAACTCGAGATGGACATCGCGGAGCTCGACAACCGGCGGCGTGGGAGCTTCTTCCATCACGTGGGCGAAAACACGGTGTAAACGATGTTGAAGAGCGTATCGAAGCCGATCACAACGGTGATGGCGGTCACCACGCTGGACGTCGTGGACGTGCCGACGCCGGCCGCGCCGCCCTCGACGTTGAGCCCGCGATAACAGGCGATCGCGCCAATGAGCAATCCGAAGAGCAAACTTTTGATGATGCCGGTGACGATGTCCTTAATGAGCAGACTGTGCAGGACGAGGTCGTTGAAATAAATCCAGGCGATATTGAAATAGGCCTTCGAGATCAGAAAGGTCGCGAACACGGCCGCAACGCAGGAAATAACGGAGAGGCACGGCATCAGGGCAAAAAGGGCGAGCAAGCGCGGCGCGACCAGAAAACGAAGGGGACTGATCCCCATCGCTTCGATTGCTTCCACTTCCTCCGATACTTTCATCGTGCCGAGCTCGGCCGTGAACGCCGCGCCAATCCGTGCCGCGAGCATGATGCCAGTGAGAAGCGGCCCGAGCTCACGCGTGAAAGCGATCGACACCAGGCCCGGGATCAGGCGTTCCATGCTGAAGCGTTCCAATTGATATCCGGTGAGAAGGGCCATGGTCAGGCCGAGAAAAAACGAAACCATGGCCACGAGCGGGACCGAGCCCACGCCGGCGCGCTCGGTATGCCGAAAAAAACTGGCGGCGCGAAAGGGAGCTCGCCCCCGCCGCACATTCTCCATCGTCTCGGTGAAGGTGTAGACGATGAACCAAAACATGCTGCCGACTTCGCGCAGAAGATTGCGGCCCCTGGCGCCGATCCCCTGCACGACGAGAACGGGATTGGTCTGAATCGTCCCGCCGGAGTCGCCGTCCGTGCTATTTGGTTCGGCCATGATCTGGGGGAAGTTGCCCCAGTTCCATGACGTGCAAAGCGAAAATCCCTCGCGGCCACGCGCCTGCCCTTTCACCGCCCTGCCGGAAATGTGAAAAATAAGCTGGGAGGCGAGTCGCTCATGCGTCAAAAGCGAATCAAGAGGAACCATGCAACCCGGAGGGAAAAAAATCGGTCTGGTCATCCACGGCGGCGCGGGCACGATCGCGCGCAGCAAAATAACGCCCGGATTTGAGCGAGACCTTCGAGCCGGTCTTCAGCGTGCGCTCGAAGCCGGCCACGAGATTTTGAGGAGCGGTGGATCGAGCCTGGATGCGGTGGTCGCAGCCGCGCGCGTGTTGGAGGACGATCCGCTTTTTAATGCGGGGAAGGGCGCGGTGTTCACCAGTGCCGGAACCCACGAAATGGATGCAGCCATCATGGATGGGAAGACGTTAAGGGCCGGATCGGTAGGGGGACTGCGCCGCGTTCGGAATCCAATCAGTCTGGCGCGAGCGGTCATGGAAAAATCGCCACATCTGATGTTTGTCGGCGAGGGTGCGGAACTGTTTGCGAAGGAGATCGGCGCCGAGTTTGTGGACGAAAAATATTTTTACACCGCGGAGCGGTGGCACGCTTTGCAACGCGTGCGGCAAGCGAAAGCCGGGGCGCATGCGATCGGAACAGAATTCGCCATGGCCGATCAGGATCGTCATGGCACCATCGGCGCCGTTGCCCTGGATCAAGCGGGAAATCTTGCGGCGGCTACTTCCACCGGAGGAAATACCAACAAAAGACCGGGGCGTTTGGGCGACACTCCGATCATTGGAGCGGGCACCTACGCGAACAATGAAACCTGCGCGATGTCGGCGACCGGAGATGGCGAGTATTTCATGCGCGCGGTCGCCGGCCACGAAATCTCGGCCCTGATGGAGCATTGCGCCATACCGTTGGCCAAGGCGGCGCAAATGGTCATCGATCAGATTACCAGGATGGGCGGCACCGGCGGATTGATCGCGATCGACCGAAGCGGGAACATTGCGCTTCCGTTCAACACGTCCGGGATGTATCGCGCCTACCTCGATACCCATGGCACGAGCGTCGTCGCGATCTATAAGTAGCGGCGTGGTGGACAAGACTGCATGACCACGCTTCCTCCATTTTCCCTGGTCATCCCCGCTTTTAACGAGGCGGCGCGAATCGGGCAAAGTTTGCGCGACGCGCTCGGCTATCTGGAGGCCACCAGTCCCGAGAGCGAGCTGATCGTAGTGAACGACGGCTCGACCGACGGGACTTCCGAAATCGTGCGCGAGGTTTTCGCCGCCCCCGGTCCGATCGTGACACGATTGATCGAGCACTCGCCCAATCGCGGTAAAGGTGCCGCGGTGCGCGACGGTTTGCTGGCCGCGACGAAGCCGATCGGATTGTTTTCCGATGCGGACTTTTCGACGCCGATTGATGAAACACCGAAGTTGATTCTACCCATCGCCGCCGGCGAGTTGGATGTCGCGTTTGGTTCCCGCGCTCTCGACCGCAGCCTGATCGGTCGTCGGCAGCCATGGCGGCGCGAACAGGGCGGCCGCGTTTTCAATCTCATCGTTCGCGCCGCGACGGGTCTCCCTTTTTGGGACACGCAATGCGGCTTCAAGGCTTTTCGATTGGAAGTCTTCCGGCCGATTCTTGAGCGCGCCCAAACGGAGGGGTTCGGCTTCGACGTCGAACTGCTTTATCTCGCGCGCCAGGCGAACCTCAGAATGCGGGAGATTCCCGTGCGTTGGAATCATTACGACGGAAGCAAGATGCGCCTTGTGCACGATACCGCCCGCATGCTTCAGGAAATTGTGGCCCTGCGCCTGCGCAAAAGGTAAGGAGGCGATTTGGAGACGGCCTGCCCTCAGGCTTCTTCGAATTCCCGCAGACCCACCGGGCGCGAGAGCGCG
>JBEEHO010000132.1:0-6746 GCA_041167425.1 Verrucomicrobiota bacterium
CGGGATGACATGCATTCGCGCTCGGCATGGAAAGATCTCTCCGTTGTAGCGCGCACATGCATTCGCTCGGCATGGAAAGATCTCTCCGGTATCGCGCGCACATGCATTCGCGCTCGGGATGGAAAGATCTCTTCGTTATCGCGAGCACATGCATTCGCGCTCGGCTTGGAAAGATCTCTCCGTTATCGCGTGTTGATCCCTTCGGCGATGTCGACGTGGAAGGTCTGCTTCATCTTCGTCTTGCCGTAACTCAACTCCGCAGTGTAATCGCCGCTGGGATAAAGTTTCTTCGGATCCTCGCCGCCGTACTTGGTCAGGACATCTTCGGTCGGACGCAAATCCCAGTTCAAACGCGTCATCCCCATCACGCCCGGCGCCTTGAGATTCGCCACCGGCTGTCCGGCAGCGTTTGTGATTGAAATCTTGATCTCGTCCCCCGTGAACTCCTTCACCCAAACGGTGAAAAGCGCGCCCTCGGGCGGATTCTGGCCACGGTAAACGCCTTTGCCGTTCCACTCCGCGAATCCAGGAGTGACGTAGGCCCCCATCGCATTCGGAACGCTGAAAAGATGCGCTGGTTTCGCCGCGATCTCCGGCGTGAGCTCACGCAATGGGCGCGTGTCATCCAGAATGCCGATGCTTCTTCCATGGGTTGCGATCACGAGATCGTTTGTGCGCGGATGAATTTGCAAATCGTCCACCCGCACTGCCGGCATATCGCCGATCTTCATCCAGTGTCCCCCTTGATCGACCGAAGCGAACAGGCCGAAGTGTGTTCCCGCGTAGAGCAAACGTGGATTCACCGGATCTTCGCGCACCACTTCCACCGGCGCGGACGCGGGCAGCCCCTCACCCACCACGCTCTGCCAGGTCTTTCCCCCGTCGGCCGTCCGCACGATCATCGGCCGGTCGTCACCGACGCGATACGCATTCACGGCGACGTAAGCCACATTCGCATCCTTCGCTCCCGGCTCGATCCGCGAAACCCATTGGCCGCGCGCGGGCTCGGGAAGATTCGCGGTGAGCTCAGTCCATTTTCCGCCATCGTTCTCAGTGACCCAGAGCCGGCCATCATCGGTCCCCGCCCACAAGAGGCCGGGCTTCACCGGCGATTCCGCCAGCGAGAAAACGACGCCGTAATTTTCGGCGCCGCTGCCGCTCGCACTTGTCCGCGCAGGATCGTTGTGCGTCAGATCGGGACTGATCGCGGCATAATGTTCCGCGCGATCAGTCAGACGAAAGACCTGGTTGCCTCCGAGATAAAGGACGCCCGGTTTGTGCCGGCTCATAATCAGCGGCGAGTTCCAGTGAAAACGAAAACGCTGCTGGCCTTCCGCGGCTTCCGGACGCAGCTGGCGCAACTCGCCGGTGCGCAAGTTAAAGCGATGCACCGCGCCGCCCTGGTTATCGCCGTAAAGCGTGTCGTGATCAGCCGGATCGAACACCACGTAAAATCCGTCCGCTCCAGTGAAGGGAATCCAGTCGGAATTGCGAATGCCTTCCTTGCTTTGCACTCCGCTCGGACCGACCCAGTTGCTGTTATCCTGCAATCCACCCGCGATGCGATAGAACGGCCGGCTGTCATCGAGGGAAATGCGGTAGAATTGCCCGGCCGGAATTCGGTTGAGGTGCTCCCATCCTTTGCCCCCGGCGTAACTCTGGTAAACGCCGCCGTCGTTGCCGACCAGAAGGCGCTGACAGACGCGCGGCTTCGGCGGCTTGTTCTTGTCTTCCGGTTTCGGCGGCTTCGGCGCGGGCACAGTGCCGGGTTGAATAGCCAGCGCGTGACAATCGGGATGAAGTTTCTCCGACAAATCCTCGCGAAAATTTTTCCCGCCATCATCCGAAACCAACAGCGCGAGCCCGAGAAGATAAACGCGCTGATCGTTCGACGGATCGATTCGAATCTGGCTGAAATAAAACGGACGCGGATCGTAATCGCTCATGCGCGTCCACTTTTCTCCGCCGTCCTCCGAGCGAAAGACGCCACCGGTCCGGCTGTGGATGTCGGTGAGCGGGCCGTTTCCGCCTTCGTCGCTTTGGACCACGGCCATCACTACTTTGGGATTGCCCGGCGTGACCGCGAGACCGATGCGGCCGGTTTGCCCGGGAAGACCGCCGCCCAGTTTCTTCCAGGTCGCGCCGCCGTTGCTGCTCTTGAAGATTCCGCCCACGTCTTCGCCACCGGTAAATGCAGGACCGAACGTGAATCCCCACGGCGCGCGCTGGCGCGCATAGAGCGCTGCGTAAATAATCTCCGGATTCGACGGATCGAAAGCGACGTCTCCACAACCGGTGCGGGCCGCGTGCGGCGCCGCCGCTTGCAAAACAGCTTTCCAATTTTTTCCGCCATCAGTCGTTTTGAAAAGTCCGCGATCTCCGCCGTCCGCCCAGAGATGACCAACCGCCGCGACATAGGCGATCTCGGGATTTGTCGGATGAACGATGATCCGCGCGACCGCTCGGCTTTCCTTCAGCCCGACGTTCTGCCACGTGCCGCCGCCATCCGTGGAACGATAAATCCCGTTACCCCAGCCCGACGAGTTGCGATCGTTCGGCTCGCCGGTCCCGACCCAAAGCACGTCGGAGTCCGACGGCGAGATTGCAACCGCGCCGATCGATTGCACCGACTCCTTGTCGAAGATCGGGTCGAAGGAAACGCCATTGTCGGCCGTCTTGAAAAGTCCGCCGGTCGCGAGACCAACATAAAAGAGAGCGGGATTGCGCGGATCGATTGCGATATCGGAAACGCGGCCGCCCATCACCGCCGGTCCGATGCCGCGAACCTTTAGATTCTTAAAGAGGACATCGGTGAGTTGCTGCGGTGGCGGATTGTCTTGCGCGAGTGATATCGAAACGGATGCAAGGATGAGCGAAGCGACGAGACGAGAAGTCATGGGGACGACTATCGCGCTCGCGCGCACTCGGGCAAACACGAGCCTCTGCGCTATCGCGGCAACGGCCGTTCCAGGTTCGCCAGCGCGTAGGCGGTCACCGCGACAATCGCCGAATTCTCAGCGAGCTCTTGCGGAACGATCTTATCCAACGTGTCGGCCGCGGTGTGATGATAATAAAAATAAGTCCGGTTATCCTGGATCGGACTGAAGCCGGGTACGCCCAGTTTCGTCATCGGCCCAACATCGGCGCCCCCCGCGTGTTCGCTGAAATTCAAAATGCCCGCGCCAGAGTCCTGCAAAATTTTCGCGACCGGATCCAGCAGGCCTTTCGCCTCCGCCTTCGGGCCGTAGTTAATTCCCAGTGGGTGACCGGCGCCGCCGTCCGTCTCCATCACGGCGAAGTGATCGGCCATCTCCCTGGCGTGATCGGCCGCGTAGGTTTTTCCGCCCGCCAATCCATTTTCTTCATTCATCCAGGCAATCACGCGCAGGGTTCGCTTTGGCCGGAGATGCAGCTGCTGCATGAGGTTCGCCGCCTCCATCGAGACCGCGACTCCCGCCCCGTCGTCGATCGCGCCAGTTCCGAGATCCCACGAATCGAGATGACCGGAGACGATCACGATCTGCTCCGGATGTTCGCTTCCTTTCAAGTCGCCGATCACATTGTAGCTCACGGCATCGGGAAGTTGTTGCGGGGTGAGGACGACCTTCATGCGGACCGGGCCCTGCGGAACGAGCGATGCGAGAAGATCAGCGTCTTCGGCCGTAACTGCGCCGGCCGGAATCTTCGGCGCATCTTTGGCATAATCAGTCGCGCCCGTGTGGGGCAGTCGAAATTCCGCTCCACCGACCGAGCGGACCAGTGCCGCGACCGCGCCAAGCTTGCCCGCGGCGCTGGGCGCTTCCGCGCGATACTTCACTGCTTGCGAGTACGCATCGCCGCCGTGGCCCTGGCCTGCCATGAGTTTGTCGAAGTGATAATCGAACAGCACGATCCTGCCTTTTACTTTCTCGCTGCCTAACGACTGCAGTTCGTCGAAATTTTTCACGACGATCACTTCCGCGGTCAGGCCGGTCGCCGGGGTCGCGACACTTCCCCCGAGCGCAGTGAGAACAATTTTCTGCGTGGTGTTCTCCGCCATCCCTGGGTACTCCACCAGCGCTGCGGTCTCTTCGCCCCGCACCCAATGGGTCACAGTGACTTTTTCGAGCTGAACCTCCAGCCCGAGCGCTTTCAGCTCGGCCGCCACATATTCCACCGCCGTCTGCGCCTGCGGTGAACCGGTCAGGCGCGGGCCGATGTTATTGGAAAGGTGCGCCACCTGCCGATAAGCGTAATCGCTCTTGAGCGCGGCCTGCTGAAGCTGCTTCAATTCGCTCAACGTCTGCGCGGAATAGGGCGAGGCCGTGGGAGTGGGCGTCGCGGTCGGTGTCGGCTCTTGGGCGAAACAGCGCAACGCGCAGGTGGCCGCCAGGGCGATCAGGAAAAGGCAGCGGCAGTTCAGGACAATTTGAATGGTCATATTGCTTTGGTTGTTGTTCTTCGCGCGCCGCCTAATAGAAAATGCAGGGGCTACCGCCAGCGACCAATCAAACCCGAAAATCTTATGCGTCTAACTAAACTTCCCATCGCCGCCTTTATTTTTGTTTCTCTGCCGCTCGCTCACACGGCCACCGCTCAAGACAAGACTCCCGGCGCCGATACCACCAAAGCGCTCAACTCCTTCTTCGAAGCGGAATGGAATTACGAGATGGAACAAAATCCGACCCGAGCCTCCGCTCTCGGTGACCGGCGCTGGAACGATCGCTGGCCGGACCGAAGCCTCGAAGCGATTCGGAAGAATGAGGAACACACGACCGATGCGCTGACACGACTGGGTAAGATCGACCGGGCCCAACTCCCGCCCGCCGATCAACTCAACTACGATCTCTTCAAGAAGGATCTCGAGACCGAGATCGAAGGATCCAGATTCCGCGCTTACCTGATGCCGATCAATCAGCGGGGCGGCTTGCAGACTCTCGACGAACTGGGCGACCGGCTCCGCTTCGAGACGGTCAAAGACTACGAAGACTGGATCGCGCGGCTTCGCGCTCTGCCCGTTTTGGTGGAACAGGAAATGGCATTGATGCGCGAGGGTGCGCGCTCACACGTGATGTGGCCGAAGATTGTCCTGAACCGCGTCCCGGGGCAGATCGACAAGCAACTCGTGGTCAAACCGGAGGACAGCCCCTTCTTCAAGCCGCTGAAGAAATTTCCCGATTCCATTCCGAACGGAGATCGCGAACGACTCGCCAAATCCGCCAGTGAAGCCATCGCCGCCGGCGTGCTGCCGTCATTTCAAAAGCTCAGGAAATATTTCGTCGACGAATATCTGCCCGCTGCTTTCGATCAGGTAGGCGTCTGGCAGATGCCACAAGGCACGGAGTTCTACGCTCATCTGGCGCGGCGGCACACCACGACCACACTCACCCCGCAGCAGATCCACGAAAAAGGCCTGAGCGAAGTCGCCCGCATTCACGCCGAGATGCAGACGATCATGGAGAAAGTGGGCTTCAAAGGAACGCTGCCGGAGTTCTTTACAAAGCTGCGGACCGATCCGCAATTTTTCTACAAGACGCCCGAGGAATTATTGGAAGCGTACCGAGCGCTCGCGAAACGGATCGATCCGAATCTCGTGAAGGTTTTCAAGACCCTTCCGCGCACTCCCTATGGCGTGACACCGATCCCAGATAAGATCGCGCCGGATACCACCACGGCTTACTACAATCAACCTGCCGCCGACGGCTCGCGCGCGGGTCTTTACTTCGTCAATCTCTACAAACCCGAGACGCGGCCGAAATGGGAAATGATGGCGCTTTCCCTGCACGAATCCGTGCCCGGGCATCACCTGCAAATCGCGCTCGCTCAAGAGCTCGGCGACATTCCGAAGTTTCGCCGCTACGGCGGCTACACGGCGTTTGTCGAAGGCTGGGGCCTTTACGCGGAATCGCTCGGGCAGGATATGGGTCTCTACGACGATCCGTATTCGAAATTCGGGCAGCTTACCTACGAAATGTGGCGCGCGGTCCGGCTCGTGGTCGATACCGGAATGCACCAGATGAAATGGGACCGGCAACGCGCGATCAATTTCTTCATGGAGAACGCGCCGAAATCCGAGAACGACATCGTGAACGAAATCGATCGTTACATTTCAATGCCGGGCCAGGCGCTCGCCTACAAAATCGGCGAGCTCAAGATCAAGGAACTGCGCGACCGTTCCCGCCGCGAGATCGGGGAAGGCTTCGACCTCCGCGAGTTCCACGATGCCGTGCTTCTTTCCGGCGCGGTGCCGCTGGATGTTTTGGAACGCAACGTCGATGCGTGGATCGCGACCAGGAAAGCTTCATCCGCGCAAAAAGCGCCGGCCAAACCATAAGCGCACGGAGCCTTTTTTAGGCTTCCAGTTCCCGGCGCGTTCCCGCATACTAAAGGCTCCCCGGAAATGCGCGCGAACCTCCCAAACCCAGCAGGCCAACCGATATGACCTGCGCGCACGCACGCATGATTCGCTCGGAACCGAAGGGCTGCTACTCGCGGCTCTTCGGAAAACCGTCCGATCCTATCCCAAGAAGCCAGGAAGCAAAGCTGGTCGCACTAGGAAACTCCATGCGTTACGAAGTGGAGCGAGAAGGCACTCTTACCCCCAGGGTCGGGTTCACTTACTTCGGTCAATTTATAGGGCATGACCTGACGCAGGATTCTACGCCTTTGGAGGGACCTTACCCGGAGCCGGAACACACGCCTAACTATCGAACTCCTTCCTTCGACCTGGATCACGTTTATGGAGGTGGCCCCGAAAAGTCACCGCA
>JBEEHO010000133.1:0-16434 GCA_041167425.1 Verrucomicrobiota bacterium
GGCATTGTTCTGGCGATCGATATAGAGCCGGTACCCTCCGTAGCCCGCCACCGCGAGCAGCGCGACGACGAGAGCGGCAATCACCTCTTTCTTGTGCCGTTCCCAAAATACATGGGTCTCGAGCGCAGGATCGGGCAGAGAAGAAGAAACAATCGGCATGTTGGAAAATTGGGCCGCTGCTGCGCCGGGTCTGGCGCGCAAGGCTTGGTCTTATGCCACGCGAAAGTTTCCCGCGCAAGCGCAAGAAGGTCCTCCAAAAGGTCTGCCCGCGCCGTAGCCTTGCCCCTATCCTTGGATGGAAAGTCAACGACTGCGCTTCTTTTTCCTGGCGAGTGGCAGCCTGATCCTCGAAGACGGCCGCGTATCCGCTTTTAAGAATTTCCTCATCAAATCCAGGGCCTGCTTGTTTTCCGGCCCTGTGTTGGACGCAGTGCAATCCGACGGAATGATGAGGCGATAATCGCGCATGTAAGCGTCGTTCGCCGTGAAAAGAACGCAGAAATTCCCCGCGATGCCGGTGATGATCAGCGTCTCCGAACCGAGATAGCGCAAGAGCGTCTCGAGAGTCGTCGAGAAAAAGCCGGAGTGCTTGGGCTTGAGCACAAAATAATCGTCCTCCTCGGGCTGAAGCAGCTGGACGAGCTCGCGGCCGCGCGCTTTGCCGCGTAGACAATGCTGCACTTGCCGGCGAAAATCAGATTGCCAGCGCCCGAAATTATCATTCACGTAGATGACCGGGACGCCGGCTTTTTTTGCGCGTTCCTTCAGCCTCAAAATCTTCATCGCCATCGGCCGCGTAAAACGCAGCAGCTGGTTCGCTTCCGGAAAATCGAGATCGTTGATGACGTCGATCACGAGCAGCGCGACCTCGCATTTGTCCGGAGCGCTGCCGTGCAGATCGTCGTTCTTCGTCGGCATTCGGCGTTAGGCGATTCCCTTGCGCGTCAGATGGAGTTCGCGCAATTCTCAGCCTTTGCTGCCCCGACCGCTCTTTCTTTTCGATTTGCCGCCGCGGGGCTGCTCGTCTTCGAGGCGGTTCCTCCACCTCGACTGACGTTTGTGCTGCTCGGTTTTTTTCCTGAGCTTCGCCGCTCGCCCGGCCGCGCGCCGGAGCTTGTCCGAGCACCGCGGGTATCAGGATTTCTCTCGGGAATCTGAGATTTATTCTTCGCGGTCATCCCATCTAATGTTTCTTTTTGCCGCCGGATTTTTTCCCGCCTTTCTTACCGCCCTTTTTCGACGGCGCTCTGCTGCTCTTCTTTCCGCGGCCCGAGCCGCTCTTCTTTCCCCCTTTGTCCGATTTGTTCACCGTCGCCCAGGCGCGTTTTTCCGATTCCTTTTTCGAGACACCCTTCTTTTCATATCCTTCTTCGATGTGCTCGGCTTTGCGTTTCTGTTTGTCCGTGTAACTCGACTTATCTCCTTTCGCCATTTTTCCTCCCGGTTGAATTCGGTTCATAAAGAAAACGTATCTGCCTTGAAGGACGGATTTATTTCGCGGTGGAGATTCGTTACGCGCAGTCAGCGTTCTTGAGGCGATGAAATTGTAATTATGAAAGCGTTCTACGATTTCGTCGGTCCCCTTCTCGGCCTGGGCGCTGAGCCGAAAGATCTGACCTTTACGCAAATCTCACTCCGCGGGATCATCGTTCTGGTCTTCACCCTGGTTATCATCCGTCTCGGCGACAAACGGTCGCTCTCAAAAAAAAGCGCCTTCGATGCGGCGCTCTTGATCATTCTGGCGTCGGTCCTCTCCCGTGCCGTCAACGGAAGCGGCGCGTTTTTCGCCACGCTCGGCGGAAGCGCTGTCCTGGTGGCGCTGCATCGCCTGCTGGCCTACGCGTCCTGTCGCTCGGAGGGCTTCCGCTATTTGATCAAGGGGAAACCGAATGAGCTGGTGCGCGATGGGGAATACATCCGGCCAAACATGCGTCGTCATCATGTCGCCGAGGAAGATATCTCCGAAGATTTGCGCCTCGATGGAGAGGAAAGTTTGGCCAAAGTGAAAGTCGCGCGGCTCGAATGCAGCGGCGACATCTCGTTCATCAAGAAAGAAAAGTAGCGGCGTTTTTTCGTTCCGATTCGCCACCAGGGAGGATTCTCTGCATTTGGACGTTGGACGTTGGACGTTGCACGTTGCACGTTGGACGTTTCCGTCCTCCATGCCTTCCCACGACAAGCTCTTCATCCCCGGCCCCGTCGAAGTCTCCGCCAAAACCTGGGCGGCTTTCTCGCAACCGATGATCGGCCACCGGAGCGAGGATTTCCGCGCTCTCTATCGATCGATTCATCCGCGCCTGCAGACATTGTTTGGCACCGCGCAACCTGTCTTCCTTTCCACTTCCTCGGCCTGGGGCGTAATGGAAGCGTCGATTCGCAATCTCGTAAAAGGCCGTGTCCTCAATTGCATGTGCGGCGCCTTTTCGGACAAATGGCTGGACGTTAGCCGCCGTTGCGGGAAGACCGCTGAGCCGCTCCAAGTGGAGTGGGGCAAAAATATCGACGCCGGCGCGCTCGAGCAAAAACTCGCCACGGGTGACTTCGATTCCGTCACGCTGATTCACAACGAGACGTCCACGGGGGTCATGAATCCTCTTCACGATATTTGCGCCGTCGCGCGAAAATTTCCGGACGTTGCGTTAATCGTCGATTCGGTTTCGTCCTTCTCGGCTGTCCCCATCCCGATGGACGAACTGGGAATCGACGTTCTCCTCACCGGCAGTCAGAAAGCGCTCGCGTTGCCGCCCGGTTTCTCTCTTTTCTCGGTTTCCAAAAAAGCTTTCGGCCGCGCCGACGCGCAAAAAGATCGCGGCTACTATTTCGACTTTCTCGAATTCAAAAAAAATCAGGAAAGCGACATGACACCTTCGACGCCGAGCATTGCCCATATCCACGCGCTCGAGTCGAAGCTCGACGATATTTTCTCTGAAGGCCTAACGAACCGTTATGAGCGCCACGCGAAAACAAACGCGCTCGTGCACGATTGGGTCCGCCGCGCCGGCTTCGATTTCTTCGCTGAAGAAGGCTTCCGCTCGAAGACGCTCACCTGCGTCCGAAACAGCCGCGGGATCGACGTGGCGAAACTCGTGCGTGACCTGCGCGCCAAACATCACCTCGTCATCGACGGCGGCTATGGCAAAATCAAAGGCGAAACCTTCCGGCTTTCGAACATGGGCGACGAAACTGAGGAAACGGTTTCCCATCTTCTTTCCTGCCTCGACGATTGCCTGGCCGAAACGGGGTAGCCCTCCCTTCAGAAAAAGAGGAAGGGCGCCTCCGTTTCCGAAAGCGCCCTCCATTTCGATGGCGATAAGCCGAATTCTGTCCGGCTGATTGCTCAACCGTGATGATCATTTATCTCGGCCCACTTGCGTGAGCCGCCCGGTGAACCGCAACCGCGGTCAGAGACCAACGTTCCAGTCCACCATGATGCGACGATACCCGAGGATCAACGGATCGGCGGCCTACCTCTGTTCTGTCTTGCACCACATGGGGTTTTTCGTGCCTCGCAGATTACTCCGCGAGCGGTGAGCTCTTACCTCGCCTTTTCATCCTTGCCTGCACTTTGTTGCCAAAGAACCGGCGGTGCATTTTCTGTGACACTTTCCGTCACCGCAATTTTGCAACTGCGGCGCCCGCGTGTTTTCCGCGGCATGCTGCCGTATGGTGTTCGGACTTTCCTCTCCGAATTGCTTCGGAGCGATCATCTGCCATCGGGCACACTCTACCACGATCCCGAAGACACGAAAGCACTCGGAAGCAGCTCAAATCGGCGCGGGAGTGGTGAGTAAAAACCAGCTCACCATCACCAGACCGATCGTCAATTTGCCGAGCATGCCGGCAAGGTTGCCGAGCAAAGTCCCCCAGCCCGCACGTCCGGCGCTGACCAGGCGTTTCCCGGAGACGAGTTCTCCCGCGATCGCGCCCACGACTGGACCGACGATCAGCCCCGGAAAGGGAAAGAAGAGTCCGGCGATTGCCCCCATGAAGGCGCCGAACGCCCCCCATTTCGTGGCGCCGAATCGTTTCGCGCCGAAATACCCGCTGACAAATTCCAGCGCATAAGAGGCCAGCGTCAGCAAAACCAACACGCCGATATTCCACCACCCGAGACTTTTCTCGCTGCCCAGCATGATCTGGTGAATCACCGCCGCCGCGAGAATGATGATCGCGCCCGGGACGGCCGGCAGCACGGTGCCGATCAGACCCACCGCCATAAGGACGATTGCGAATAACCACCAAAGCAATTCCATCGGACGTGATTACGGGTTGCTGAAAATGACAATGCGAGAGTTTCCGCGGTTCGCGATCCTTAAACCTTTGACCCTGCCCCTGCCGTTTCTATAGTTGAGGTTCCTCAATCAACCTAAACGGAAAAAAATTTATGGCACTCGCAACCGGAACCAAAGCCCCCGATTTCAGCCTCTCGACCAAGACCGCGGATGGACCGAAGCAGCTCAAGTTGAGCGAAAACTTCGGCAAGACCAACACGCTCCTTTTGTTTTTCCCGATGGCCTTCACCGGCACCTGCACGACCGAGATGTGCACCATGAGCAACGGTTTGCGCGAGTACACGGACCTGAACGCAACGGTGTACGGGATCAGCGGCGACAACCCGTTCGCGCAGGAAGCCTGGGCGAAAAAGGAAAGCATCACCGTTCCACTTCTAAGCGATTATGAGCACAAGATCGCGAAAGCGTACGACGTGATGTACGACTCGTTTCTGCCGCAAATGAATCTCGGCATGGGCGGCGTCCCGAAGCGCGCTGCCTTCATCGTCGACCGCGAGGGCGTCATTCAATACGCCGAGAGCAATGACGACGCGCGCGAGCTGCCAAATTTCGACAAGATTAAGGCGAAGCTGACGGAGCTGAAGTGATCTCAGACGAACTCCACCAAGGCCAGAAGGAAATCAAAGTTCCCTGGTCGCCGTTGTGAGAGGAATATGAATGACGAATTCAAGACACTGAAGAAATTCGACGCGGGCAGCGGCCGTGAAGGATTTTTGCACTCACTTCCCGCGCTCGAAAAGCAGGGCATCGGACCGATCTCGCGGCTGCCGGTCAGCATCCGCATCGTGCTCGAGTCGGTCCTGCGAAATTGTGACGGCAAAAAAGTCCGGCGGAAAGACGTCGAGACACTTGCGAACTGGAACGCGAAAGCAACGGCTAACGATGAGATCCCATTTGTCGTCGCCCGAATTGTTCTCCAGGATTTCACCGGCGTTCCGCTCGTAGTTGACCTCGCGGCGATGCGCAGCGCGGTGAAGGAGCTGGGGGGCGATCCGAAAATCATCGAACCGCTCGTGCCGGTGGATTTGGTCGTGGACCATTCCGTGCAGGTGGATTTCGCCGGCTCTGCCGAAGCGCTGCGTTTGAACATGGAGATGGAATTCAAGCGCAATCGCGAGCGCTACCAGTTCTTGAAATGGGGACAACAGGCTTTCAAAACTTTCGGGCTCATCCCGCCGGGCATCGGGATTGTGCACCAGGTGAATTTAGAATACCTGGCGAAAGGCGTCTTGAGCCGGAAGACAGAAGTCGAAGCTCAGAAGGCAGAGCTCTTTTATCCCGATACGCTCGTCGGGACTGATTCGCACACGACCATGATCAACGGGCTCGGCGTCGTCGGCTGGGGCGTGGGCGGAATCGAGGCGGAAGCGGGAATGCTCGGTCAGCCCGTTTATTTTCTCACGCCGGAAGTCGTGGGCGTGCATATGACCGGGCAATTGCGCGAAGGCGTGACCGCGACAGACCTTGCGCTGCACATCACTCAGATGCTCCGCGCCCAAAAAGTGGTGGGCAAGTTCGTGGAATTTTACGGCGCGGGCGCGGCCTCGCTGCCACTGCCGGACCGCGCCACGGTCGGCAACATGGCGCCCGAGTACGGCGCGACCATGGGATATTTTCCGGTCGACGCCGAGTCGGTCAATTATTTGCGCGCCACCGGGCGGACCGAAGAGCAATGCATTGCTTTCGAAAATTACTTCCGCGCGCAAGAAATGTTTGGGATGCCGCGGAAAGGTGAAATCGATTACAGCATCGATCTCGAATTGGATCTCGCTGCGGTGCAGCCCAGCGTGGCCGGCCCGAAGCGGCCACAGGATCGAGTGAATCTCCCGGAACTCGGCGCCGTCTTTCGATCGCTCCTCGAAAAATCAGTGAAAGATGGCGGCTACGGCAAGTCGAACGGAGACCTTGGCAAACATCATCTGGTCAATCTGAATGGCACGCCGCCGAAACAAGGAGAAATGGTTTCGAGCGACAAAGACGATCAGGGCATCGAGCCGGGCGATGAGCGCAACAAGGTGGAGATGATCGCCAATCGGCCTACGCCCGATTCCGTCACCGAAATCGAAGCCCAGCCCGGGGAAACTTTCCATCACGGTCAGAGCCGCATCGGCCACGGCAGCGTTTTGATCGCGGCGATCACGAGCTGCACGAACACGAGCAACCCGAGCGTGATGCTCGCCGCCGGTTTGCTGGCGAAGAAAGCAGTCGAGCGCGGCCTAACGATTGATCCCGCCGTTAAGACTTCGCTCGCGCCCGGCTCTCGCGTGGTCTCGGATTACCTCCAGAAGACCGGGCTCCAGACTTATCTCGATCAACTTGGATTCAACGTTGTCGGTTACGGCTGCACCACGTGCATTGGAAATTCGGGGCCGCTCCATCCCAAGATCGAGCAGGCCATCAGCGAATTCGATCTCGTGGCTGCTTCGGTCCTTTCCGGCAATCGCAATTTCGAAGCGCGCGTCCATCAAAATATCAAGGCGAATTTCCTGATGTCGCCTCCGCTCGTAGTGGCGTTTGCTCTCGCCGGCCGCATTGATCTCGATCTGTCGACGGATCCGATCGGTACGGGAGAGGACGGTCGGGAAATTTTCCTGCGCGATCTCTGGCCCAGCCTGCAGGAGATCCGCGACACCATGCAGTCAGCACTTACGCCGGACGTTTTCCGCCGGCTTTATCGCGATTTTTCCGGGCAGAATCCGAAGTGGAACGAGATCCCATCGAGCACGGGAGATATTTATCAGTGGGACGAAGAGAGCGATTACATTCACCAGCCTCCGTTTTTCGAAAACTTTTCGATGGACTCCGGAAAAATCGAAGAGATTCACGGGGCCCGGGCGCTGGGAATTTTCGGAGACTCGGTCACGACGGACCATATTTCGCCGGCCGGTGCCATCAAAGCCACGTCGCCGGCCGGTCAGTATCTGATGTCCCGCGGAATCAAGGCGGAGGATTTCAACAGCTACGGGAGCCGCCGTGGAAATGATTTGGTGATGACGCGCGGCACGTTCGCGAATGTGCGGATCAAGAACCTGATGGTGCCTGGAACCGAAGGCGGGGTGACGAAGTATTTCGGAGACCGGAATTCGGGAGCCGGAGAGACGATCTCCATTTTCGATGCGGCCGTGAAATATCAGGCTGACGGGATCCCGCTGGTTATCCTGGCGGGACATGAGTATGGAACCGGATCGAGCCGGGATTGGGCGGCGAAGGGCACGCGTTTGCTCGGCGTGAAAGCGGTGGTGGCTGCGAGTTTTGAGCGGATTCACCGGTCGAATCTTGTCGGCATGGGTGTGCTCCCGCTGCAATTCGTTGAAGGCACCAATGCGCAAAGTCTCGGTTTGGATGGATCGGAGAATTACGGGCTTACTGGTTTGTCAGACGCGATTGAACCCGGGCAAGTGGTCACCCTCGAGATCAGACGCAAGGATGGAAAACCTGAAGCAGTGCCGGTGAAGCTGCGGATCGATACGCCGATCGAGATCGATTATTACCGGCACGGCGGGATTCTGCCGTTCGTGCTGCGAGAATTGATGACGCGCAAGTAGCGTAGAGGCGCCTGATCAAACAGGCAGGCGCTTGACCCAGGCGCTTCTACATTTCCTGTTCCCGCGTTCTTCGCAGCACTTCGACGTGCGAACCTTCCGCGATGAACGCAGACGCCGGCGGCGCTGCCAGCGCTTCGACAAACTGCGGACCATAAAGCGTAGCAACGTCCGCTTCGAACTTCGTGGTCTGCGCGATCCACAATCGCCAGCGCGGATGTTCGACCCGGTACTCGCCCAATCTGGAACGCCTGGCGGTGTATCCCCAGTAATGTTCCGTAATAAATTCTTCGTGCGATCCCGGTTTTGAGCTCTGCGGTTCGCCGCTCGCAGTCAGGGCAAGAGTTTCCCAGCGCTTCCCCCTGCGCCACTGATATTCCGCAAGGACGCGACCTTCCTTGTGCTCGAGAGAGTGTCGCATCGGCAACGCGGAGTAAGGCTCGCCATAAAACATCCGCGCGACCATCGCGATCGCCTGCCGCGGAACGAGCTCGCGCACAAACGCGACGCCGCGACGCCAGTCCTCTCCGCTTTTCCGGCGCACATAAAAACGCAGATTCACTTCCTCGAAATCGCGATGGAGTGGAATTGGCAAACCGAGGACGCGCGTGTCGAGGAAGAGAAATCCGACGACGCTCAGGAAGGTTTGTCCTTCGTGGAAATCAAGCTCCGTGCCGGCCGGCACCAACGGTTTCAACAGTTCCGGATCAACGACGAAGTTGAGCATCGCGAGGTAGCTCCAGTTCGCGGTGAGAAATGGTTTGAGCATGGTGCTGCCGATCAATCGGCGCCGGGCGCTGGCGGTTGGAAAAAACGATGCTCCTTGTTATCGGCGCGAGCCGTTAACGCAGCAATTTTTCCAGGGAGGGATCAGGCTCGGCGCCCAATGAAGTCGCCTTCACGTAATGCAGTTTGGCCTGCTCTTTCGCGGGCGGCTGATTTGTGGCGTAAACCACCGCCAGATTGAAATGCGCGTCCGCGTAATCCGGATTTACCGCAATCGCATCGAGCATTTCTTTCTCCGCCGCTTCCTGCCAGCCCTTCTGGCTGGCAGTGATGCCGAGATAATTGTGCGCCGTCGCGCTCTTGGGGTTGATCGCGAGGGCCTTGGTCAATTCGGTCACCGCGTCGTCAAATTTTCTCTGGCGATAATAAACAATGCCGAGCGTCGTGTGTTAAAACTCGTCCCTGGGCGCGAGGGCCGTGGCTTTTTTCAGCGTCAACTCGGCGGCTTTCAGCTTTCCGGTGCGAAAATAAACGACGCCCAAATTCGAGAGCGAATAAAGATTGTTCGGAGCCTTGGTCAGGATCTCCTGATATTGCTTCTCCGCGGCGCGATATTTTCCGTGGTCGAAGTTGTCCTTCGCTTCGCGCGCGATCGGCGCGAGTTCATCGGGCACTCCGTTCGACGTTGTCTGCACGGATGGGCCGGCATTATTCGTATTCGAAGGCGACGGTGAGGGGCCTCCCGGAGCGGTCTTCTTCGCGACGGCGAAGCTGGCCGTTAGCGCGGCGGGATTATTGTCTGAAATCGCCACGACCGGCTGGCGCAACAAGGCCAGCTCTTCGACGGTAAGCTTCGTCACAGGCTGCGCGAGAAGTTCGATCTGCGAGTTCAACAGATCAGACTTGATCTGAAGTTTCTCGAACTCAGCCAGCATCAACTTTTTCGCCTGTTCGCGGCGCGCTTCCTCCTGCCGCTCGCGCACCACGATCTTGCGCAGCATATCGTTTTCCTTCGTGAGCCGCGCCGTTTCTTCCGCATTTGCGCCGGTCAGTTTTGCCCGATCGAGCTCAGTCCCGGCCTCCTCCAGTTGCGAACGCAGCTCGGCGACCGTTACCTCGAAATCCTTGTTTTGCTTCTGGCTGGCGGCGAGCTGCTGACGCAATTGTTCGAGCTGCCGTTTCACATCGGCGACTTCCTGTTCCTTCTTCGGTTTGTCCTCGCTGATTTCGCGAACAGTCTTTTCCGCCGTGGCCAGTTTCTGCTTCAGATCGGAATTCTCTGCGACCAGAACCTGCACCCGTTCCTGCACTTGTTTCGCGCTCTTCAATTCATTCAGCAATTCGTTGCGCTCTTTTGTTACCGTCGCGACCTGGGTATTCGCTTCAGCCAACTTCGCATCCGCCGCGGCCTTCTCTTTTTCCGCGGCCGCGCGGCCTTCCTCTGCCGAGGCGATGGCTTTCTTCAGCTGCGCAATTTCAGCGCGCAGTGCTTCCTGTGCTTTCGAGCTTCCACTGGTCGCGGCAATCTTCTTCAGCGATTCCTCGGCCTGGGCTAATTGACTGCGCGCCTGCTTCTCGGCGCCTCGCGTTTTCTCGAGATCGCCCTGGGCTTTTTCAAGTTTTGAGGTCGTCTCCTGCAACCGGCCGTTTAACGCCTCTTTCTCCTTGGCAACGGTGTCGTATTCCTTTCGCGATTTCTGCAGCTCCGCCTGCAACTGATCCACTTTATCCTGTAATCTTTTCGTCGCTTCCTTGATCGCGGCATCGCTGGCGACTGAGGGTTGCGGCTCGGTCGGTGGCTGGGGCGTTCGCGTCTCGACGGTCCGCGGTCGTGTCACTTCCACACTCGGTTCCGCCGGACCTGATTTTTGCGGTAAAACGGGCGGGTTCGAAGCGGCGGGCGGCGGTGCGGTGGAAGTGGCAGCGAAATCTTTTTGGGTGGAGAGTTTCCCCTGCACCCGCACGATATTTTCTCCGATTTTCCGGCTGCGATAATCGACAATCGCCGGCTGCCAGTCCGCATGCGTCTTGCGCAATTCTTCGAGCAGGCTGCCGGCAAACCGGAACTTCGCGAGCGCGGCCTGCATTTGATTGTCGTGCTCGAGTTTTTCGCCCTGTTGCGAAGTCATGTAAGCCTTGAGAAAGACCTCGCTCGGGTCGTCGGATTGAGCGGCCAGACGCTCTGGCGCGAGCGCCAGGGACAAACCGACAAACAAAATCAGGCCGATTTTATTCATCAGGAAAGGACTCGGACGATATTCATGTGCGGTTGAGTTGCAATGCCGGCCGGCACCACCCGTCAAGCTAAAGCGCGTGCCGTGCCATCCTCTCTCGCTTTGCCTTTGCAATCCAGAATCTAAATTCTAGGTTCGAACGCGACGGTGGCCGTAGCTCAATGGTAGAGCTCCAGATTGTGATTCTGGCTGTTGCGGGTTCGAGTCCCGTCGGCCACCCCGATTTCGGAGGCCAGGAGTCCACTCGAACCACGTGGCACGTGCGGTGCTTAAGAAGTCGGACATGCTAATTTTTCCGACGTTGATTGAATCGAACACGGCCAGGACTCCGGCCACGGATTTTTGGATTCGCCTTCTTCGCGACGAACAGCTCCGTGATTGCGACGATCTGCGAAAATTGCTCGTCGGGTGCGAAATCATCGCTGCCCTCGACGCCGCCGATTTGCTCGCCGCGTAACAGATTCGCTTCATCAGCAACTGCAGGATCACGACGCGCGCGGAACGCTCGGGCGACTAACATATTCAGCGCGTCAAAAGAATTTACTTTCCGAGCCGCCCGGACTAGCTAGCGCGATACACATTTATGCGCCGCGTTCTCTCCGCCATTTTCATTCTGAGTGCGGGTTTGAAAATCGCTATGGCGCAGGCCGTGATCGAGGGACGGGTGGAATTACCGAAGTCACACTCGGCGCCGGTCATGAACAAGCGTTACGAAATCGTGACCAAGGGTGGCGTGCTGGGAACCAATCCTCCCGTCGCCGTCGTGTACCTCGACGGTTCGTTTTCAAAAACCACGAACCTCCCGGCCAGACAAGTCGCCCAGAAAGATCTGGGTTTCGTCCCGGCCTTGTTGCCCGTGCAGGCGGGCACCAGGGTCGAGTTTCCTAACCTCGATGACACGTATCACAATATTTTTTCCTACTCGCCCGCGAAGCGGTTCGATCTCGGACGCTACCGGCCCGATGAAAAACCAATTCCATCCCAGGTCTTCGATGTCGCCGGCCTCGTCACTTTGCGTTGCGACATTCATGAGCACATGCGCGGCCTTATCCTCGTCCTCGACACTCCGCATTTCGTGGTGACCGATCCCGAGGGCCGCTATCGGCTCACCGGTCTCCCGGCCGGGCATTATGTCGTCAAAGCCTGGGTGGACAGCAGGACCACGCGCGAACATCCGGTGGATTTAAAAAGCGGCTCGACCCAACACGTCGATTTCCCGTGAGTCTTGTGCCCGAGGCGAAGAAAACCGCCGCGGCGAGTTTCCGCGCGAAGTTGTTGCTCGCGATGATGGTGGTGGTGTCGGGGCTCACCGCTACGGGTCTTTATTTGGCGGAACACAACGCAGCCGCCAATGCGGAACAGGAATTCCAGCACGATTTTCAGGCGGAACTCGCCGCCTTGCACAACGTCGAGGAACTGCGTTACGCAGCCCTGGCGGAACGCTGCCGTCTGTTGGTGGAAAAGCCGCGGATCCACGCCGCCTTGGAGGATAATGCGCTCGATCTCCTCTACCCGAGCGCGAAAGACGAATTGCGCGATGTGATGGAAGTGGAAGCCAAGTTGCCGCCAGCCGAACAGGCTCGCGCGCTCCATGCCAGGTTCTACCGTTTTCTCGATCGAATGGGCGCGCTGCTTCCTCCGCCGACTCCAACTGATGTCGGCGCTCTGCTCCCGGATGAGGAATCTCAGCTCGCCTTAAAATCGCTGCCGGAAAAACTGCAGACCGGCTACCTCCTCCGCAGGGCCGGGACGGAACAGGAACTGACCGACGAAATTATTGCGGTGCCGATCAATTCGAGCGAAACCAACGAGGTCATCGCGGCACTGGTCGTTGGTTTCAAACCGGTCGAGGTGGAGGAGAAGCGTGCGGGTCAGGGAATGAAAAGCGGCATTTGGGTTAATGGCTGGCTGCACATGCCAGCGCTCTCTGAGACCGCGCGGGCGGCGATCGATCAGGAAATGACTCGCGCGCTCGCCGCGCCCAACCGCGCGGAACGAAGTTTCCGCATTCAGGTCGAAGGAAATCCGAATCTTCTTTTTTACAAGCAGCTCAATTCCGGTTCGGTCTTTCCCGCGGCCTACGAGGTGTGCATTTATCCACTCGCCTCCGCGGTTGCGCGCCAACGCCGTCTACGCTGGCAAATTCTCGGCGCGGGCGCTCTTTTGCTCATCGCCGGGTTTGTCGCGAGCCACCTCATCGCGACACGGCTCTCAGCGCCGGTAGAAAAACTTGCCGTAGATTCCGAGGAGAATCGCGCGCGACGAAAACGGGTGGAAGCGGTCCTGGCTTCAACTCACGAGGAACTGGAGAGATCCACCCGATTTTCCGCCGACGCATCGCACCAGCTCAAGACTCCGGTAACGGTATTGCGCACCGGGCTGGAGGGACTCCTCCGCCGCGAAAATTTTCCCGAGGAAGTTTACGATGAACTATCGGCGCTGCTTCATCAAACTTACCGGCTCACCGGCGTGATCGACGATCTGCTCCTTCTTTCACGCATGGACGCGGGGCGGCTTCAGCTTGAATTGAAGCCAGTCGATCTCACCCAGCTCGTGGAAGAATGGATCGACGATTTCAATGCGTTGCCGGACGGAATGGACCTTGAGGTGAAAGTGCACCTGCCGCCCGCGCTCTCCATCGTTGGCGAAAAGCGCTATACTTCGGTCATCCTCCAAAACCTTCTCGAGAATGCGCTTAAGTACAACCGGGCCGGCGGCCGGATGCATGTCAGCGCGCGCGCGGATAATGGCAGCGTTGTCCTGAGGGTAGGAAACACCGGGCCTTCCATCCCCACGAATGTCCAGGAGCATATTTTCGAGCGTTTTGCTCGAGGCTCCATGGGTGAAAATATCCCCGGCCACGGCTTGGGTTTGAACCTCGCGCGCGACCTGGCGCGGTTGCACGGAGGCGAGCTGCGTCTGATTTCTTCGACCGAAAAATGGACGGAATTTGAGGTCCGTTTCCAGCTGGCGCAATCTGACGTTTCGCTTTCATGAGCACGCATCGCCTCTTCCTTGTCTTCGCGCTTTTTGCCTCGAGCGTGCCTGTCCAGGCAGAAGATTTTCTCGATCGCGTGGACGAGGCGCTCACCTTGACCGCATTCCACGATAACGTGCGCGCGCACCTCAGTGGCACGCTTGATTTAGAAGCATATTACTTCCGGGAATCGCCGCCCGGCCTCATCCTCACCACGAGCGACCGTCTCTTCAATCCGCGGCTCACTCTCTTCTTCGACGCGCAACTCGGCTCGCACGTTTATTTCTTCCTGCAATCGCGAACCGATCGCGGCTTCGATCCCACCGACCATGGCGCACAACTGCGTCTCGACGAATACGCGTTGCGTTTCACGCCCTGGGACGATGGCCGGTTCACTCTCCAGGCCGGTCAGTTTTCCACCGTGGTGGGCAACTGGACCGAGCGCCATCTTTCGTGGGATAATCCTTTCGTTAACGCGCCGCTGCCTTACGAAAACATTACGGCGATCACAGACAAAGAGGCGCCTTATTACAGCTATCTGAGCGTGGGAACGCCGCAGGGAAAATATGAATACAACCCGGTCATCTGGGGCCCGAGTTACGCGACGGGCGTCTCGGTGGCCGGCCGCATCGGCCAGTTTGATTACGCCGCGGAAGTTAAGAACGCCTCCCTCTCCTCTCGCCCGGAATCATGGAGCATAACCAGAATGGGTTTCGATAATCCCACCGTGAGCGGCCGTCTCGGTTTTCGTCCGAACCAGATGTGGAACTTCGGATTTTCGGCGAGCGATGGCGCCTACTTTCGGCCCGAGGCCGCGGTCACCCTGCCGTTTGGTCGTGATCTCGGAGATTACCACGAGCGCGTCCTCGGGCAGGACATCAGCTTCGCCTGGCATCATCTCCAACTGTGGGCAGAATTTTACGAAGCCCGTTTCGAAGTCCCGCGCTTCGGGGACGCGGACACTTTCACTTATTATTTCGAGGCGAAATATAAATTCACGCCACAATTTTTCGGCGCCGTGCGCTGGAACCAGCAGTTCTTCAGCGATGTGCCGGACGGTTATGGCCACCAAGTGCCGTGGGGTCACGATTTGTGGAGGACGGACATCGCGGCCGGTTATCGTTTCACCCCGCATACGCAACTCAAGCTCCAATACAGCTTTCAACATGAGGCCGGTGGCACACGCGAAGTCGGCCATATGTTCGCGGCGCAATTTACTTTGCGTTTTTGACCAGATGACTGCGGGCGCGAACTTAAGTAACAACACCGTTACCTTTGCGGCGTCGCTTTTATCCGGAAAAAATATTCCATACGCCAGGACAGCGATCTCCGGCGCGGCTCGCGCATCGCTGCTCTGATTTCAATTTTCTTTCTGCAATATGCGCATCCTGGTTGTTGAAGATGAAATCCCGCTTTCGCGGCATATCTCAACCGCGCTGACGGAAGCTGGCCACGATCCCGTGGTACTGCACGATGGCGAGACAGCCCTGGGCGAAATCGAAGGGGAATCTTTCGATCTCGTCGTGCTCGATGTGGGATTGCCGGGCATGGATGGGTTCGAAGTGCTGCGAAGGCTGCGCGCCAAAAACATGTCGCACCGCGTCCTGATTCTGACCGCGCGGGGCGAATTGAACGATCGCATCACTGGTTTGCAACTCGGCGCGGACGATTATCTGGCGAAACCGTTTGCGATGCAGGAGCTGCTCGCGCGAGTGCGCGCGCTCGGACGGCGCTACGCGGAAGAGCCCGCCATCGCGCTCCGCGTGGCCGACCTGACGCTGCATCTCGCCGATCAGAAATTGCATCGAGGCGATCGTTACATCGAGCTTTCCACCCGAGAGCTGACCTTGCTGAAAGTTTTGATGCGGGAACCGGGCCGTGTCTTTACCCGCACCGAGCTCTGCGAACGCGTCTGGGAGCGCGAGCACGAATACGACATGAAACTCGTGGAGGTATTTGTGGGCCGGCTGCGAAAAAAAATCGGATCCCCGCCGCTCATTCATACGGTCCGGCATGTCGGTTACACCATTCGAGAATCGCCGTGAAGCGCTGGCCGTTGCGCTGGAAACTGGCGTGCTATGCCGCGGCCCTCGCTGTCCTCGCTACGCTCGCCGGGGCCTTCACGACATGGAGCGTCATGCGCTTTTCCGAAATCGCCGCACTGGACCGGAAAGTGGCAGCCGACGCGCAGCAATTTTTTCGAAGCGCCAAGGAGTCGACCAATGATCGCGCGGTCATCCAGGAGAAACTCGCGGCGTTGATGACGAGCGATCGTTTCGTGGAGTTACGCGATCTGCACGGCGCTCTGCTTTTTCAGTCCACTAACTTGCGCGGCGCGCTTCTGGACGATGGTGTGGAAAAATCTCACAACCGCGAGATCGAGGGAAGCGCCCTTCGAGTGGCGGAATTCCGGGATGGCGGCTTGAAATTACGAATAGGCGCCGATCTGGGAGCGATTCATCAGATTGGGTGGGACATCGTGCTCGGAATGTTTGCGGCGATTCCGACCGTTCTGATTGTGATCACGATCGGCGGGAGATGGGTGGCGCGCCGGGCGTTGGCGCCGGTGGAAGCGATTCGGCAGGCCGCTTCGCGCATTACCGTCCACAATCTCGATCAACGTTTGCCCGTCCCTCCGGCCGATGACGAGATCGCGGGCTTGA
>JBEEHO010000134.1:0-3309 GCA_041167425.1 Verrucomicrobiota bacterium
AAGCCGAACAAAAAACTCAGAAGGATAATGCCGACTACGAAAACGTTCCGGTCACCGGCTCTCATCTAAAGCAGCGGGTGAAGAAACGGAACGTCATCACGATCGCGAATCACGGTCCAGTGTTGACGATCGATCAACGAGAGATGGAGCGGAACGGCAACCAGCCGATCGCAAATCAGCTCGCGCGGTATCCGGGCATTCAAATCAGCGGCAGCCACTAAACTTGGTTTAGGATTTGCGGGTGGATCAAACGCCACTCGCATCCGCGGGCGGTTCGGTGCACCGCCCTTCCCTCAGGGTTTTCGCACCTTCTGCAAGTCCGCCAGTTGGCGGCTGAGCTTTTCTTCTTCTTCCTTGAACGCCTCGTTCATCCGGCCTCGAAGTTGCAATTTATCTTGAGCTGCACGTAGCCGTGCCAGAGCTGCCTGGATTTGCTCCGCCGTTTGAAATTGTTGCGGCTGCTTTTTCCACTCGGCGTAGATGCCGTAATCGGTGAGATATTTCTTCGCGAGCGGTTTGTACTCGTTGATCCAGGCAAACGGGCCCGCCGGTTCGCTCTTCACAAACTGCTCCAGCAGCGCGGACGCGTTTACGAAATCACCCAGCTGCCAGTTTTTCATCGCGAACAGAAGAAGCGCGAAAGTCTGCGGACCTTTGGGATCGGGCATGCCCGTAGCGCCTGCTTGCACAGGGTTGGGCGTATTCATTGTTCGCGCCGTCTCGACAAAAAATCGGCCGAGCGCAGCATCCGGTTCCTTGCTCGAAAACGGCCCGGCGCTTTCCAGTTCCTGAAATGCCTGGCGCGCTTGCGTGGTGTAACCGCGCAGCAGATTGGCCAGGCCGCGATGGAGGCGGATCCAACTCAGCAGCGGCTGCTTATCTTTCGCCTCATTCGCAAGTCGGGTGAAAGCAGCGCGCGCCGAATCGAATTTTCCGGCGATCAGTTCGCGGCGCGCATCATCGTACAAATGCTGGAGAGTGAGATCTTCACTCGAGCGGGCAGCGGCGGTGCGCTTTAATTTCGCTTCGTAAAAATAGACGGTGCCCGCCACCAGCAGGAGGACCACGGCGAGTGCCATGATAAGTTGCCGCCGCCGTTTCGGCCGGGATGGGTTGAGCGCCTCGACCGCATCCGCCAGGTGTTCGATCAAGTCGTCATAGGAAGCGAAGCGATCGTTGGGATCAGGCGCCACCATTCGATCGAGTGTCCGAACGGTTTCACGCCTGAGGCCGGGCGCGGCTTCCGCGAGACTCAGCGGATTATTTTTCAAATCCCGCAAGGCGCTGGCGGAATTTGTTTCGCCCTCGATCGGTGGACGGCCCGCGATCGCGTGATAAAGGGTGGCGCCAAGACTGTAGATGTCGCTCCGGAAATCTTCCGGCTCGTTGTTTAATCGCTCCGGCGCGACATAATACGGAGTTCCCCAAATCTCATTTTGCGTTTCCGCGTTTTGCTCCGCCGCCACCGCCAATCCAAAATCGCCGATCTTCGCCGCGTGCTCGCTTCCAAAAAGAATATTCCCGGGCTTGATATCGCGATGGATCAGCCCTTTTTCGTGCGCCGCCTTCAGACCCTTCGCCACTTGCAGGCCGGTCTCGAGAATGTGCGCTTCCGGCAGGCGTCCGTGCTGCGCCATCTGGTCATCGAGACTTCCGAAATCGACCAATTCCATCACCAGATAAAATTGTCCGTGATCGGTGCCGGACGAAAAAACTTGGACGACGTGCGGATCGTTCACGGCCGCCGTGGCGCGGGCTTCCTGTTCGAGACGTCGCGCTTCGGCTGGTTCGGCGCTCAGTTCCTTGCGCAAAATCTTCAAGGCGACGAAGCGACCCAGACGCGTGTCGCGCGCCTTGTAAACTGAACCCATGCCGCCCACGCCCAAAGTTTCCAGCAGCTCGAAGTTATCGAACGCCCGTTCGATCCGAAACTTTTCGCCGCAACCCGGGCACTCGACGCGGGCCAGCGGTTCTTCTTCCGTCACATCAACGACGATGCCACAGGCGGGACATTTCTGGCTCAGGATGTCGGGCTCGCTTGGAGGCATGGCGGATCATGGTAACATTTCGCGTCTCCGGAGAAAAGGCGCTGAAATTTTTGCCGGTGTCCTGGCGACCTGCCCATGATCGAGCTCACTGTCACGAGCGAACGATCTGGCTTGCGACTCGACCGCTTTCTCGCGCTCGAACTCACAGACTTTTCTCGCGCGCGCCTGCAAACCCTGATTCGCGGAGGATTCGTTAGGCTGAACGGGAAAGCGCCCCGCCCGCGCGATCCCGTGCGCCCGGGCGACATCGTGGAACTGACTGAACCCGCGCTCGAAAAGATCGAAGCACAGCCAGAACAAATGGCGCTGGAGATTCTGTTTGAGGATGACGATCTCCTCGTCCTGAACAAACCGGCAGGAGTAGTGATGCATCCGGGCGCGGGACATCAACAGCACACTTTGGTGAATGCGTTACTGGCTCACTGCAAAAATCTCTCCGGCATCGGAGGACGCGAGCGTCCGGGCATTGTTCATCGCCTGGACAAGGAGACGAGCGGCTGCCTCGTAGTCGCAAAAAACGACGCCACGCACCGGGATCTCTCGAAACAGTTTGCGGCACGGACGATGCAGAAGATCTATCTCGCCATCGTGGCCGGCGTTCCGCGAAAATCCACTGGAGTGATCGACGCGGCCATTGGCCGGCACCCGGTCCATCGGCAGCGCATGAGCATTGCGCGGAGGCAGGGGCGGGCGGCGAAAACAGAATATCGCGTCCTGCGTTCCGGTCGCGAGATCAGCCTGGTGGAATGCACGCTGCACAGCGGCCGCACCCACCAGATCCGGGTGCACTTGCATCATCTCGGCCATCCCGTGCTCGGCGATAAATTGTATGGCGGCAAACATGCCGGAACTTTTGCGCGGCAAATGTTGCATGCCTGGAAGCTCGCCTTCCGCCATCCGCGCACGGTCGAAATCATGAGCTTCGAAGCGCCGGTTCCGCCCGATTTCGTGGAAGCGATGCGGCTGCTTTCGGGTTGATCTCCGAAAAGCTCACACCAGGGAAACAACGTCACAAAGTCTTTTGCCGTTGTGCCCTTTGTGTCCGTTGGGCGAGGCCGAATACGATCGCCGCTGCGATGGGCGGGACAATGATGATCGCGCGCATCCACGGTTCCGCGTGCCACGGCAAGGCGAAGAGACGCTCATTCCAAAACAGGAAGTACGCGAAAAGCGTGACCGAAAGAACATACCAGGTGAAGGAGCGCCGCCAGGCGGCCAGCGGCAAAATCCAGGTGCAATACCACGGATGCAGCACCGGGCT
>JBEEHO010000135.1:0-9431 GCA_041167425.1 Verrucomicrobiota bacterium
ATCCAGATCGTAACGAAGGGTTCCGAGCGAGCTCAGATTGGTCGTCGTCAAGCTACCGGCGGCCCCGGTGTAAAACTGCAGGTGATCGAGCGAGATGGTTGATTTGGTGCCGTTCGGTTCGTTCAGATCGACGAGGATCTTGAAATAGGAAGTGCCATTCACGGTAACCGCGGTCGACTGGAGATCGGAGAATTGGATATTGTGCGTCCAAGGACCCGCTTTGTCGTCAAACGGTGTTCCACCTGAAGTGTTGTAACCTTGCTCAGACGGCGAGGCCTGCACGCGCAGGAAGGGTTGGATCACACCAGTTCCAGTTGGCTGGGGCTGGGTGAATTGAAAAATGGCGGTGCCGTATTGGTTGGTAATGGTGCCGCTGTCGTTATTAATCAGGTCAACCACGGTCGCCTGAGCTGCGCTTGCGATGGCCAACATTCCGGCGGCGATGAGGGCCGCGGTGAAGTTACGTTTGATCATTTTTTTCTCCTAATTCCTGTTTGTTATCGTTTATTCGTCGAGTCCGTTTCCACAACCGTTGCAGTCACGGGTATCTCTTATGTTTCCCATATTTGTCATAATTGATTCTCAACGTCAATAACAATTCTTATGCCCTGGTTAAAAATGTTTCTGCTGACGGGCCTCTTTTACGGCGTCCCACCCTGTGAAAGCAAGGAAAATTTGTCGACAAACAAAAAAATATCCCCTCCTTGGCGGACTCTCACCAACGAGAGGCGCGCGCTCCTGCCCCCTTCTCAAGTGGCAGTGCCAATTCCGAATGAATCGCTCGAACATCCGGCCCGCGCTCTCTGCGGGTCCTGACCCCGCTGCGGCGGTGCCGCGGTCACCGTGTGCGGACTGCCATCGATGCACGTCGCGCGCTCCAAGAAACGCGGGCGCAAAGACAGCCCGCACTTGCCAATATGAGCGATTCCCGCGATCTATAAATGCTTCGGCAGGCCGTCGGACGGCGTTTGCCGAATAAAGGATTCATGGAAACTGATTTCATCCGAGTCGAACGAGTCACCACGGACTCGAAACTCTTTGCGCATACCAGGCTGGATTTCATTCCGGTTTCGCTTGCCATCCTGCATTGCGTCTATTTTTTCCTGCTTTTCTACCTTTTTCCCCGAACCCCGCTGTGGATCATGATTCCGCTCGGGCTGCTTTATTCGATCTCGATCTCCTGGAACATCAACGGCATTTCCCACAACTTTATCCACAATCCCTATTTCCGCGCTCCATTGCTCAACCGGTTATTCAGCGTGATGGAATCGATCAGCTGCTGCTTTTCCCAGACGTACTACGACGTGGTGCATATGCAGCATCACAAGGGAAACAGCGATCGGAAAGATGAGAACGGCGAGACGATCGACTGGCTTTCGATTTACCGGCACGGCGATGAGGGCGAAGCCGAAAATGCCTGGAGCTATACCTTCCTCAGCTTTTTTCGCGACAATCCCGCGGCCATTCGCCGTGAACTGGCGAAACGCGGGAATGCCGAAATGCGCTGGGGCAACGCGGAGCTCGCCGCTTTCATCGGCGTCCTGATTCTGCTCGCTGTTTTCAACTGGCGTTACATGGTTTTTTTCTTCCTTCCGTTTTTCTACTTTGGCCATTGCCTCAGTTACCTGAACGGTTATTACCGCCACTACGGCGCCAATCCGGACAAACCAATCGCCTGGGGCGTGAGCAGCTACCACAAGCTTTATAATTGGGTGTGGTTCTACAATGGTTACCACGCGGAACATCACTTTCGTCCCAAGGTGCATTGGACGAAAATGGAGGCATTCCACAAACAGATTGCGGAGCTGCAGCGGCAGGAAGGCGTCCGCGTGATCAAACCGCCGCACGCACTCGGTTTTCTCGATCCGGACCTTCCTCCGCGCCGGCAATCCGGTCACACGACCGAGGCGCTTTCGTAAGAAAAATTAGCGCGCAAACGAAGCGCGGAGCTTTTCTTTCTTCGTCTCCGCGTCTTCCTGTAATCGCCGGAGGTCGATCGTCAGCTGCTTCTGGAGGGACTCCGCTTCCTCGCCATTTCCAGCGGCCTGGGCCTTGGCGATCTGATCCTTGAGAAACAGCTCCTTCTCCGCAATCCGCGCCTTGAACGTCGAATCGATCTCGGCGATCTGCTGCTTTTGCTCGTCGGTCAGCGCCATGCTGGGTGCCTTTTTCTCGAGGCGTTCCATCGCCAGTTCGTAAGCGGATTTCATTTTCGATTCCGAGATTGATCTTAGCGCGCTTGTCCTTCGGAGCAAGGCGAAGGCGGAATTGCGGTTGCGAAATCAAACCCTAAGTTGTCGTCCCGATGTCTTCCAAACTGCGCCTGCTCAGCACCGACTTTGACGGCACCCTCGTCGCCCACGGCAGCGATCCCGTGCTCGATCGCGGCTGCATGGAGTATATCGAGAAGCTGCAAGCGAATGGCGTGATCTGGGCAATTAATACGGGCCGGTCCGTCGATCTGCTGGAATCTGGCCTGACCGATTTCGAATTCCCGATCCACCCCGATTTCATCCTGACGAGTGAGCGCGACATATTTCGCCCCTCTTCCAACGGCGGAAAATGGGAGCCATATGGAGACTGGAACGAGCGGGTCGCGCGCAAGCATGCCGAGCTTTTCCACTCAGCGGAATCAGTCCTCGCCGAGGTGGTCGATTTCGTGAACCAGAAAACCAAGGCACGCCTGCTCTATCACAGCGCGGGTCTGGAGGGATTGATTGCCGAGAACGAAGAAGAATTGGATCGCGTCACAAAATTCATCGATCAAGCCCGGCACAAGCAACCGAAGTTTCATTACCAGCGCAACACCGTCTACCTGCGCTTTTGTCATGCCGATTATCACAAAGGCGCAGCTCTCGCCGAGTTATCGCGTTTGCTCGAAATTCCGCGGGAAGAAATTTTTGCCGCGGGCGATCACCATAACGACATCTCCATGCTCGACGGCCGTTTCGCGAAATATCCCGCCTGCCCGGCGAATGCGATTTCGGAAGTGAAAGAAGCCGTGTGGGCCGCGGACGGGTTTGTTTCCGAAAAAGAGTGCGGAGCCGGCGTGCACGAAGCGCTTCTTCATTTCGAAAACGCGTAGCACGGCTCCGTGAGCGCTCGTCATTCGTAAGGAAAACACATGACCGAGCGGGGAGAACACAGATTCCTCGACTGGCTCGGAATGACAAAAGGAGCTAGGGTGCGAGCGCGAGCCGGGGATCTTCCGCCAAAAGCTCATCCAGCTCGGGCCATTGCACCGCACTATCCATGTCGCGAAAGGCGTGCAGATAAACGGCCACCGTTTCGGCCGGATACTTCTCGAGAAGCCGCGCCGCTGCGCTCGCGATTTTTTCCTTTGGCGGCGCCGCGGGAAGTTCTTCCACGGTCCCATCGTCTTCGTGTTTGATCTCCATCCCGTCGAGAAAATCGCAGAGCATCTGTTTGTTCGCGCCGAGCAGCCACGCTTGCAAAAGGTGACTCGCGAGCGAATCGCTCACATTGCGACTGAGCGCCGCCTGCATCCACGGGAAGCGCTCGACCGGCGGTTTTCGCTCGATGAAAACTCCCCGGAGATTCCGCTGGTTCGCCAGGCCCTGGATCGCGGCCTTGTAGACCGGCTTTTGTTCCGTCTGCAGGAAGGTGAAAATCTGCGCGGCCAGCGCGGGCGACATCCGTTGGAAGATTTCGTGCGATCTCATCGTTCGGCGCACACGATGACAGCTTCCTGGTCTTCGTCCACCAAGCCTTACAATTCCGCGACCGCCAGCGCCGGCGGTGCGTCTGCCTCAATCTTCCCAGCGAAACGATTCGTCATGTAAGTGAGAAGGAGGACCCAGAAAGTGAGCGCGATGCTAAAAAGCGGGAACTGCAATGGATAGGGCAGCGAATAAATGATGGCCATGAGCGGCGCCCAAACCGCCCAGGTCGCGAGCAACGTCGGAACGATTTTGTCGCGATAGTGATTCCAGGTCAGCGCGCGGCGGACCGATTTCCAGGAGAAACCTTCGTTCTTCCATTCGTAGACGAGGACTTCGCTCGGCGCGGCAAAGAAAGGATTGTAGCCGATCTGGTCGACGAGAATTTTTGCCGTGACGACGGGGATCGTGACCACGTCGCCGAACCAGACGGCGTTCATTCGATACATCAGATCAACCAGGATTCCGTCGATGGCCCAGGTCGGGATGGTGAAGGCAAGGTTTCGGAGGTTTTGGGCCCGCGGCCGGCCCTTCTGGAAAAAGACGATGACGAATAGCTCGGGCACGATCGCTCCGGCGAAAGCTGCGGCGAGGACGACGAAGATGAGGCCATGCTGCTCTTTGTAATGGGCCAGGCGGTTTAGAAAAGCGGCGCACGCGGGACTCACGTAATACGAAATCAGGATCGCGAGCATCGCGCCTTGAAGAATGAAGGCAGGAACGGCGTTTGCCCTGGCAGCCTCCCAGCCAATCGCGAGCGAAGTGCGATTTGTTTTGGACGCGACAACGGACATCGCCGCAAGCTGGCCCGCGCGTTCAAGTGAGCAAGCTCCATTTCTTGCCTGTCATCCCGGGGCCGGCGCAGCGCGCCGAGGGACCGCGCAACTGCAGGTTGCGTTACCCGAAAAAGGGAAACGCGCCCATTGCAGATGTGGGGTCCCTCGCCGTCTGCGTGGCCCGGGATGACAGGCACGTGTTGTCGCTTTGAATGAGTTCCCTGCCTGCCGTAACCTGCTTCGTGCAGGCAACCGGCAAACGATCGATCCAATCCGTTCTTCTGGAAGAGATCACCGCGGATCTGGCCGCGCGGAATGAGCGTCCTTATCGCGCAAAACAGATCGTCGACTGGATCTACCGGAAACGCGTCACTTCATTTGAGGCGATGAGCGATCTTCCCCATGAATTAAGGAAGCAACTCGCTGACGCCTTCGATTTTAGCCAGCTCGAAACCGTCCGCGTCCTCGGCTCCAAGGACACCACGCGAAAGTTTTTATTCAGGCTCACGGATGGCAATCTCATCGAGTCGGTTCTGATTCCCGCCTCGCCTTCACTCTACGGCACGACCTCGGATCGGCGCACCATTTGTGTCTCCACTCAGGTCGGCTGCGCTTACGGCTGCAAGTTTTGCGCGAGCGGTCTCGATGGATTTTCTCGCAATCTCGACAGCAGCGAGATCGTGCAGCAACTGCTTGAAGTGGAAAAGGCGAGCGGCGAAAGGATCGATAACGTCGTTTTCATGGGCATGGGCGAACCGCTGGCCAACTTCGACAACGTGGTTCGCGCCATCCGGATCATCAATGCGCCCTGGGGCATGGAGATTGGCGCGCGCCACATCACCGTTTCGACCAGCGGGCTCGCGCCGCAAATCAGAAAGCTCGCCGACGAACCGCTGCAAAGCCGGCTGGCCATCTCGCTCCACGGCGCGACCGACGAAGTGCGAAACAAGATCATGCCCGTGAACCGGAAGTATGACCTAACGAGTCTGCTGAGCGCCTGCGATTACTACGCCAGCCGCAAGAAACAACGCATCTACTTCGAGTATATCTTGATCGCGGGAGTTAACGACGCCGAAGAACAGGCGCACCTGCTTGCGGGTCACGCGCGGCGGCTAGGCGCCAAGGTGAACCTGATTCCGTACAACAGCGTCGAAGGCCTGCAATGGTCGCGGCCATCGCGCGAACGCCAGGAACGCTTCCTCTCCATCCTCCGCGAGCACGGAACTGTCGCCACCCTCCGGCGCGAAAAAGGTCACGATATTGATGCCGCCTGCGGTCAGCTCCGCCTCCAGACGAAGCGCAATCCGGAAGGAGTGCCTGCAAGCGCGACCTGATTCCTTGTGCTATCGAGCCGGATTCCCGTTACGAAAGACTGACCTGCACTCGTCCGCGACCGGTTGTTTTTCCAGTGCCCGCGCGAGCCTGACCAGTCCCTCTCGAATCTGGGCAGGCGACCAGGCTGCAAACCCGAGCAACAGAGCTGGCGGAAGTTTCGCGTCGATGCAGAAGAAGGAGAGCGAACTTATCTTCACCCCGAGTTTGGGCCCAGCCCGCTGAAGGAGCGGAAGATCCTTCTCCGAACGAAACCAGGCGAGAGCGTGCAAACCGGCATCGGCAATCTCGAGATTGAAGCGGTCGCCGAGTAATTTATTAAATTGCTCGATGAATACCTCGCGGCGTTCGGAATAAATCTTCCGCATCCTCCGCACGTGGCTGAGGTAAAAGCCTTCGCTGATGAAACGAGCAAGGGTGGCTTGATCGATCGTCGGGGAGTGTTGGTCGATGGCGGTGCGAAGCTTCGCGACCGCGTCGGCCAAGGGAGCCGGGACAAGAAGATATCCCAAACGCAAGGAGGGATAGAGAATCTTGCTCATGATGCCCGCGTAAATCACGCGCCCGGTCCGATCGAGTCCCTGCAGACAAGGAAGCGGTGGACCGCTGAATCGAAATTCGGCGTTGTAATCGTCTTCCAGAATGTAAGCACCGCGTGCTTGCGCGAATTCCAGCAAAGCCTCTCTCCGTTTCAAGCTCATCATGACGCCGAGCGGAAATTGATGGGACGGGGTGACGTAAATAATCCTGGGGGGGATCCGGCTCGGCGCTCCGTGGATGACGATTCCCTCCGCATCGACCGGACGCGGCACAATCGTCGCTCCGGCCACGGCGAAGACCCGGCGAGCCTGATGAAAACCGGGGTCTTCGATCCAGGCGCAATCACCTGGATCTAACACGGCCATCGCGCTGATCAGCATGGCCTGCTGCATTCCGGCCACGATGAGGATCTGGTCGGGGTGGCAATGCGCTCCCCGGAAATCACACAAGTAGGCCGCGACCGCTTTACGCAGATCGGCGTCGCCGCGGTTGGAGCCATAACGCAACAAATTCACTCCCTTCTTCGCCAGGACTTGCGCGCGCAGACGCTCCCAGATCGCGATGGGAAATTCATCTACCGCCGGAATGCCCGACTGCAGCAAAACTCCGGGCGCGGCCTCGGTCGGGCCCAGATCAAATTGCTGCCCCATCCGCCGATCCGGGATCTGGTTCACCCGATCGGAGAAGCGCGTCTCCTGCGCCATCTGCGGTGACAATTTCCTTTGGTCCGCACTCAGGAAGGCGTCGGGCAGCGGGTCCGCCACAAACGTGCCCGAACCAGTCTTCGCGATGAGATAGCCTTCCGCCTGAAGTTCCGAAAAGGCCAGATTGACGGTGAACCTGGAAATGCCGAGGTCGGCGGCCAAAGCTCGGGAAGAGGGCAACCGCGAAGAGCTGCGGCTAAAATTTCCCGACCTTAACTCATCGCGAATCTGGCGGTAAAGTTGATGATGGAGCGGCTCCGCAGCGGCGCGATCCAGCCGCACCATTTCAAAGGCGATGAGAGATCTCCGCCGCCGTTGATTTGCTCCCCGCCTCTTCATGACAATAGCGAGACGAGACTTACCCCGCTCGAAAGTCAATGTCCCATCTAATAAGGAACGCCCTCAAAAGCGGCCAGCCAGACCTGGAGCACGTTCCCGCGCAACTGGCCCGCACCTTTCTCGCCAAGTGGATATGGCTGCGCACCTAAGAAAAGGAGATTCTCGTCGCATGCATTTGGCCAACCTCTTTAGCAAACCAGAACGAGCCTCTCTAGAAAAGATGGGCAAACCTAACCCAACCAATGGAGAAATTATGACAGAACAGTTGCTTAATAAATTACCACTCATGTCCGCCGCTCTTGCCGTTCTTCTCGGCATCGCCACCACCGCTTATGGCGGTGTCCCGCCGATGAATGTGACCGTTTTTGACGCCACTGGCAAAGTCGCGTTCAAAGGGCCGATCAGTGCGAACGCCACCTTCGCGACCCGAAACCTCCGCCCCGGCCACTACGTGGTCCAGTTCAATACCAAGAGTGCAGCGGTGAACGATAATCAGTACCTGCTCGTCGCGTCCGCGGGCGAGAAGAAGGTGATCGCCGCTGGCGTCCCGGGAGAGACATTGATCGCTGGCGGCGCGGCCATGAGGGTGGAGGTAGGACCCGCCTCGAAGATCACCGGACAGGTCGCGAACGAACACGGCCGGGCACGGCGGGACGGCTCAAATTACAGGGTGATCGACGGCAAGCGCTACGTCTGGGTGACAGCTGAACTCGGGAGCAATCGTGGGGGACACTGGGTGGAGGAAGGTTTGGCCCCGGCGAGAAACGTAGTCGCCTGGAGGTTGGAGGACATCCAAAAGCGAATGGATCGCGGAGGCGAAGGCAGCATGATCACCTACAAGGATCATGACTTCCCTGCCTTCAAGGGCTACTAGCGACAAGGTGTGCTTGGTCCGCCGCGGCAATCGGGCAACGGGTGAGCACCTCGCCCGCGGGGCAAACTATGGTAGCCGCCGCCTTACAAGAGAAGCAGGACGACAATCACCTGCGCTGGGAAAATGAAAAAAAATGCGGCCGCGGTTTCAGCGGTGCGTTGAGGTCGGAGGAGCGCGAACTGTGCAGCCCATCGTTTCCGCCTGCCCGGCTGGAATCGCTTTCAATCGGAATGGCTGATTACGCTTGCAGCCTGACGGTGCGATCGGATCGAATCTGGGCGACCGATGAGCGACTCCATGATTGATCCGAATTTTCCCTTGATCGACCTGCACCGCCATCTCGATGGCAGCGTGCGCCTCGAGACCATCCTCGACCTGGCGAAAAAACACGGAGTGAAGCTGCCCGCAACGACTGTCGAGGAACTGCGGCCGCATGTCCACGTCACGGAGCCGCAGCCCGGCCTGATGGCCTTCATAGCCAAAATGCTTTGGATGACTCGCGTGCTCGCGGACGCCGATGCGTGCCGGCGCATCACCCGCGAAAACGTGGAGGATGCGCAACGCGAAGGCATCGCTTATCTCGAGTTGCGTTTCAGTCCCTTCTTCATGGCCGAGCCGCACGGGCTCGATCCCGAGGCTGTTGTCGCCGCGGTGGTCGAAGGCGCGGCCGAAGGCGCCGAGGCGACCGGCGTGCGCGTAAACCTGATCGGGATTCTCAGCCGCACCTATGGATCGGACATCGCGCTGAAGGAACTCGAGGCGCTGATCACACAACGCGAGCACCTGGTCGCACTCGACCTGGCGGGTGACGAAGCGAATTTCCCGGCCCGCCTTTTCACGGAACACTTCCGCAAAGGCCGCGATGCCGGATGGCGGATCACCGTTCACGCGGGCGAAGCTGGCGGACCCGAGAGCGTGTGGGACGCGGTGCGTCTTCTCGGCGCGGAACGAATCGGGCACGGCACCCGCGCCCTGGAAGATCCAGCGCTGGCCGATTTTCTTGCCGAGAATCGCATTGCCATCGAAGCGAACCTAACGAGTAACGTCCACACCAGCACCGTGCCCGATCTGGCGAGCCATCCCCTGCGGCAAATGCTCGCGCGAGGCCTCCTCGCTTCCATTAATTCCGACGATCCCGGCGTGAGCGGCATCGATCTGCCGCACGAGTTAGAGATTGCCGCGCCCG
>JBEEHO010000136.1:0-5435 GCA_041167425.1 Verrucomicrobiota bacterium
GCCAGCCGGCGAAGTCGTGCGTCAGGAAATTATTCGCCGGATCAGACGAAACCACCTGCGCGTGGCCCTGATAAAGAAGAGTAAAAGCGCGGCGCGCCGAACAGATATTGACCGCCTGCCACAGGCGGTTCAGCACCAGCACCTGACTATTTAGTAACGCATGCATTTTTCGTTGCCTGCCTCGCCCCCAGGTAAAGCAGGATCTCGTCCAAAGTCGCGCGACGTTATCACCCGGGATTTTTTCTGTCAACGAGTGCTCTATAGTCGCCGCCCTGTGGGCGCCGCGTGGTTCCCGCGCTTCGCACAGCGAAGCGGCTACAGGACGCTACCGGAGCAGCTTACGGTTCTTCGCTTTTACGAAATCACCGGGCGCGCGCTTCTCATCATCCGGCACCGATCCCGCGGCATTCCCGAGGCCCTTCTCTTCGGCAGGGAGAAATTCCTTAAACCGATTCTTGTCGATCGCTTTCATGAAGGCTTCGTGAGGCGAAACGGCGCCCTTTTGGAGCAAGGCAAAGATCGCGTCGTCCATGAATTGCATCCCCTGCCCTTTTCCCGCGACGATGACGTCCTGCAATTTCTGCGTGGCGCCTTCGCGAATAATCGCCGAGACCGCAGGGCTCGCGATGAGGATTTCGTTGACCGCGAGCCGGCCCGAGCCATCCGCCTTCTTCAGGAGCAGCTGGGCCAGGACACCGCGCAGAGAATTCGCCAGCATCGTGCGCACCTGCGCCTGCTTGTTCGCGGGGAACGCGTCCACCATGCGATCGATCGTCTTGCGCGCGTTGTTCGTGTGCAATGTTCCGAAGACCAGCAGCCCCGTCTCCGCGGCCGTGAGCGCGAGCGAGATCGTCTCCAGGTCGCGCATTTCTCCGACGAGCACGATGTCCGCGTCCTCACGCAACGCCGCCTTGAGGCCGTCCGGAAAAGAAGCGGAATCGAGCGGCACCTCTCGTTGCGTAATGATGCTGCGTTTGTTCTGATGCACGAACTCGATCGGTTCCTCGATAGTAACGATGTGCCGCGCAAAGTTCTCGTTTATGTAATCGATCAGCGCCGCCAGCGTGGTGGACTTGCCGGAACCGGTGGGCCCCGTCACCAGGACCAGGCCACCGCGCAGATGGCCAAACTGTTTTACCACCGGCGGAATTCCAAGCTGATCGAGGCTGGCGATCTTCGTCGGGATCAGACGAAAAACCGCGCCGTACCCATTGGCCTGCTTCAAGAAATTGCAGCGAAAGCGCGACTCCTCATCCATCTCGTAGGCGAAATCGAGATCGCCCCGATCTTCAAACATCTCCCATCGCTGTGGGCCGCACATTTCGCTCAGCATTTGCGCGGCTTCCTCGCGGGTCACGGGCTCGGCTCGGATTGGCATCACGTCGCCATGCCGCCGCATTTTTGGCGGCTGACCTTCGCCAATGTGAAGGTCGGACGCGCCCTGGGCGACGATGACGGATAGAAATTGGTCGATGTAAGACATTCAGAAGGCTCCAAGCTCCAACATCCAAGCTCGGGAGAAGCTCCAAAAACCAAGCTCCAAATCGAAGCCTCGGCGTCCATCGCCTGGTGTTTGGTGCTTAATGTTTCTGTGGTGCCTGGATGTTGGAGCTTGGATGTTCATTCCGCCATCGCCTGCTTTTGCTCAAGCCGCGCGAAGGCCTCGTCGCGGGTAATCCGGCCGGTTTCGTAAAGCGCCATCAAAGCATCGTCCATCAATTGCATGCCTTGTTTTTTACCTGTCTGAATAATGCCGGGCAGCATGTAGGTCTTGGCCTCGCGGATAACATTCGCGACGGCGGGCGTGTTCGTCAGGGTTTCGAGCGCCAGCACGCGCATTTTCCCATCGGCGCTCGGGACCAATTGCTGGCTGATGATCCCGCGCAACGATTCGCTCACCATGATCCGGATTTGATCCTGTTGATCGACCGGAAAAACGTCGAGCAGCCGGTCGAGCGTGCGTGAGGCATTGCCGGTGTGAAGCGTGCCCAAAACCAGATGTCCCGTCTCCGCGGCGGTGATCGCGAGCGAGATCGTCTCCAGATCGCGCATCTCGCCCACCATGATCACATCCGGGTCTTCCCGGAGCGCGCCGCGCAAAGCCGCACTGAAGGAGAGCGTGTGAGTATGCACCTCGCGTTGCGTGATGTGGCAGCCTTTCGGCTCGAAAATGTATTCGATCGGATCTTCCAGCGTGATGATATGCTCGCGGCGCTCGAGATTCACCTGCTCCACCAAGGCCGCGAGCGTGGTCGACTTTCCGCTGCCGACCGAGCCAGTCACGAGGATCAGTCCGTTTTGGTAACGCGTGAGCAACTTCAGACTTTCCGGCAGACCGAGCTCGTCCATCGTCCGCACGTGCGTATTAATGATGCGAAAAACCAGATCGATCCCGAGCCGTTGCCGAACCACGATGGTCCGAAAACGCCCGGCGCTATTCGCGTAGGCGAAATCCACATCGCCGCGCTCGTTCAACCGGATCTTTTGCGCCTCGGAGAGAAACCCTTCCGCCAGCGCCGCAGTTTCATCCGACGTTAATTTCGGCGCGTCCGGCCAAATCGGTTGCAGCGTCCCGTTCAAACGCCAGATCGGCGGCGCGTTCACACCCAGATGAATATCGGACGCGCCTTCGCGCTGGCCGATGGCGAGGTAGTCGTCCACATGCTCCAGCGTCTGCGCCCCATGCGCGCTCGGTGGCTCCGTGAATTTTGCGGTCATGGGTGCGGGCAAGATCATTAGGCGCCCGCATGCGCCCCGTAAAACTAAAAACGGGTCAGCGTTTGCCGGCCGTTCCGGCGCCAGCTGCGTAACTGCCCATTTTCCTGGCCGCGAAATTCATGACGGCCGGCTTGAGCAAGGTCGCCACGAGTTTGAGCGCGCCGAGGGCGAGACCCGCGCCCAGGATCCCTTCCTTCTCCGCTTCGCCTTTGCTCCGGCCCTTTGTTTTCCCCTTCACGTAAACTTTTTTTGTTCGCGCCGGCATCACCGCAAAGACGACACCGATCACCACCGCCGCGGCGATCCAGACCACGGTCTGGCGTTGGAACGATTTCCGGAATTTCAGCGGAAAATCCAGCTCGTAACGCAGCCCGCTCAAATCGCGCGCGAGGCGGTCACGCGAATGGGCCACTTCCTGCCTTAATTCGTGGAGCGACTTTTCTTGTCCAGGTTCTTTAGCCATTCGCGATCCTTCTTCAATTCCGCGGCGGTCGATTTAAACATCGGTTGTTTTATCCGGCTCCTGGCGACCAAAAGACTGATCACAGCCAGAAGAAAATGGAGTCCCGCCGCCGCCAGCGTGATCCAGATCCACGAGACCCGCAACGCATGCGCGACTCCCGCGATCGCACTGGCAACCAGGAAGACGTATCCGAAAAGCGCGAGCACGGCCGCGCCGATGAAGCAGGCCGCCAGCACCAGGATTTGCACCAGCGCCGTTTTGGACTCTTTCGCGAAGAGGCCAGCCCGGGTCTCCAGAAAACCCGCCAGGCTGTTGAGCAGCGCCAGGAGATTATGGAGCAAGCCGGCGTGTCCCGCGGGATTGCGGAACCGCATCGTGTCGCCAGCCATTCGGCCCAATCGTTAGCGGCGGAAGATCAACCCGAGAACAAATCCGATTCCGAGTGCGGTGAAGACCGCCTTGGTTGGATTTTCCCGCACGTACTGCTCGCCGTCTTCCTGCAAAGTGCGGGCCCGCTCACGCGCATCGTCCCAGACCTGCTCGGCTTTGTCGCGGTACTCGCCCGCCATTGCGCCCGCGGCAGATTTAAGGTCACCCGCCATCGCGCCGGCCGCCGACTTCAAATCGTCCGCGGCCTTGCGCACATGGGTCTTGCTGCTTTCGAACTTGTTTTCGGTGGCGGCGGAGGGGATGCCGCCCGCGCCTGGTGTCGTAGTTTTATTTTCTTCCATGATAATTTCTTGTCGGTTCGTTTTGGATCGTTTTCTTCGCTGCGTTTTTTTCACTGCACGCATGCGTAATGATAAGTCTTCTTCACCAGAAACGAAACTCGCGTCTTAAATGCGCTTACGTTTTCAACGTTTTAACCGTTCCACCTGGAACGGTCTTCGATTATTTCTCCCGAAAAATGATGCGCGCCTTGGTTAGATCGTAAGGCGAAAGCTCCACTTCCACCTTGTCGCCCGGGACGATGCGGATGAAATGCTTGCGCATTTTCCCCGAGATATGCGCCAGCACATTCCGCTGCCCCGGCAGGTCCACCCGGAACATCGTGCCCGGCAACACCTGGGTCACCGTGCCTTCCGTTACGATCTGCTCTTCTTTTGGCACGAGTGATCATAGCCAAAAAACTCCGTCCTCTCAACTGCGAGAACGCCCGACCGTTATCGGAGCGAGATCGGCGGCAGATATTCGCCTTGCTCTTCGCGTTTCCACCAGGCGCCGGTTGCCCGATGTTCGGCCCACGAGGTAAAATGGTAATCGTAAAGCGTGGCCCGCACGTGCCGAGGCGGGGCGTTCGGGAATGGATTGCGCGCGAGTAATCCAGTTACGTCGGGATTGTTCTTCAGAAGGTTCACGGCCAAACTGATAAACCACCTTTTTTCGCGCTGGGGATCGAACGCGGCGAACCACATCTGCCAGTCGAGGCGGGGCTGGTGCGGGGCGACCCAGTGCGGCGGTTGAGACAGGTCGCCGGGTTTCCATCTGAATTCATAAGGCAGCCACTCGACCCCGTCGGCGCTGCCTTCGAGGATTATCTCCGGCCGGTCCCTGGTCATGACACGGAACAGGCCGTACCCGCTCACGATTCCAAACGGCGCGACGTGACTGTAGAGCGCAGCGACCGGGCGCGGCCATTCCGCTTTCGGTTTGAACGCGCTGAAGATGAGCCATCCATTCAGCGGGAGCGTCACGGCGAGAACTGCCGCCGCGGCGAAAGCAAACAAACGTTCCGGCAGCGCCCGTGCGCGACGCCAGCCGCCGACGCCGCGGCCCTCCGTCCACAGCATCGCATCATCGATCAAAAGCAAGCACAGCGCGACGGTGAGCAGATTAAAAAAACAATAATTGCCGGTCAGCGCGATCAGGATCTGAAGCGCAACAAATAACGCACACGCAATGTGTCGCAATCGCCGCGGCGCCCAGATAAAAAACGGCACCACGCTCTCAACAAAGAGAACGAAGAAGGTGGAAAATTTTCGAAACCACTCCGGAGCTTGATGCGCCCACCAACCGATGATCGTCGGCAACGGTTGCGTTTCGTAGTGGAAATCCAGCGCTGTCAGATTCCACCAGGAATCGTCGCCGCTCGTCAATTTCACCACCCCCGACATCAGCATCAATTTGAAGAGCAACAGCTTCAGAAGGAAATGACCGACACGAGAGACCGGAGCATCAGAACTCGTGTTTATTCTCCAGCGAAACGGCGCGAAAAAGATGGCGAGAAAACCGGCCTCGAGGAGGAGGATGTCCC